>JAHDHW010000074.1 GCA_020631105.1 Saprospiraceae bacterium
TGGTAAGTATTGCTCAGGAATTAGGGGAAGTATTTATCGTGGCACCCAACTCTCCACAATCAGGTATGGGCCATGCGATAACGATACATGATCCTCTAAGGTTAAAAAAGGTTGACAGTTTTGGAGATATTGAAGCTTACGAATGTACCGGAACACCAGTGGATTGTGTAAAACTGGCAACCTCCGTCTTATTAAAAGACCGAACCGTAGATCTTTGTGTATCAGGTATTAACCACGGCTCTAACTCCAGTATTAATATTATCTATTCCGGGACAATGTCTGCTGCGATGGAAGCTTCACTTAATGGGATTAATGCAATTGGTTTTTCTTTATTAGATTTTCGTATTGATGCGAACTTTGAGCATGGCAAGCCGTATATAAAACAAATCATGGAGCATGTGCTCGCGAATGGCATCCCACATTCTAATCTATTGAATGTCAACATTCCCGATAAACCAACAGACTTAATTGCAGGGATCAAAGTTTGCCGTCAGGCAAATGCAAGATGGGTAGAAGAGTACCGGGAATCTACAGATCCTCGCGATGAAAAATATTACTGGCTAACTGGTAAATTTGTAAATGAAGACAGTGGAGAAGATACGGATGCCTGGGCACTGGAAAATAATTACATTTCTGTCGTACCGTCAATGCATGATTTGACCAAGTACGAATCCATTCCTGATTTGAAAGATCTGGAAAATATTAAAATAGGATAATACAATTATGCGACTATTTGAAAAAGACAGCTTCTTGCATGGTGTGCTTACCGGAATTGCTTTTCCATTAATTAGCTTTGGATTAATCAAAGGCATTCTTTACGTCTTAAGTATTGCGGTAAATGAAAATTATAATGACTGGCGCTTACGAACAATTTCATTGATTGCCATCTGCGCCAACTTTATTCCTTTTCAGATGCATAAGCGCAACTATAATGATGAAAGTATGCGTGGACTGACGATCCCTACTTTATTGTTTGGGATAGCCTGGGTAATCACCTATCGCCAATTTATCTTTGGAGAATAGTTTAGCTTCTATTCAAAAGACTATATTCTTCTTACCTTAAGTGTTTAGATTTCATCCCTTACTTTATGCCAGAAAATCCACTTAAGTTTTACATAATTGCCGGAGAAGCGTCAGGTGACCTGCACGCCTCTAACCTCATTAAAGCAATCAAACGACAAGAGGGCAATAGTGAATTTAGAGTCTGGGGTGGAGACCTGATGGAAGCAGCCGGAGCCACTGTAGTCAAACATTATAGAGACCTCGCTTTTATGGGCTTTGTGGAAGTGGTCCAAAACCTCAATACTATCCTCGGCAATATTAAGTTCTGCAAAAAGGATATCCTCCAATATCAGCCAGACATCCTCATTCTGGTGGATTATCCGGGCTTTAATCTTCGAATCGCCAAATGGGCCAAGAAACAAGGTATTAAAGTATGCTATTATATTTCTCCTCAAATTTGGGCATGGAACAGCAAACGAGTCCATAAAATCAAACGAGATATTGATCGAATGCTCGTCATTCTTCCTTTTGAAAAGGCCTTTTATGCGAAGTACGGCATGACCGTAGATTTTGTGGGACATCCTTTGTTAGATGTGATCCCTGAACATCCACCTAAGGCTAAGCTTTACGAAACTTTTGGTCTTCGCCCCGATCGGGTAATAGCCTTGCTCCCCGGAAGTCGACGTCAGGAGATTAAGACCATGCTGCCTATTATGCTCGAAGCTGCAAAGCAATTCCCGGAATATGACTTTGCCATTGCCGGAGCGCCTTCCATTCCAGAGGAAGTGTATCTTCGACATTTCAGCGCAAACGATAGCGATCAGCGAATAAAAATTATTCCCAACAGAACGTATGACCTTTTGCAAATTGCCAGTGCTGCCCTCGTGACTTCAGGCACCGCTACACTCGAAACCGGACTCTTCGGAGTACCTCAAGTGGTTTGCTACAAAGGGAGTCCAATCTCTTATCGCATTGCGCGCTGGGTGGTGAATGTTAATTATATTTCGCTGGTCAATCTAATCTTAGATCGACCGCTCCTCACGGAGCTCATTCAAGGGGATTGCACCCCGGACAGGCTCTGCGAGGAACTCCAGAACATCCTTCAGTATCCACAAAAACAACTAAAGGGCTATGCCGAACTTCGGGAGCGCTTAGGTAGCTCTGGTGCCTCTGATAAAGCTGCTGAAGTAATTCTTAGAGTATGTTTAAATTTTTATGATTGAGCGAAATCGAGGAAATTTTATTCTGGACAAGGCGAAAAACACAGACATAGCCTTAGCTATGGCGAGTATTTTCAACGCAGTACAGAATAAAAATTGACGATTGTAGCTAATTGATAGATTTTTAAACATACTCTTAACTGGTTGTAAGGATTATCTATCCATAGCTGCATCTTCTGAACGAATCCTATCCACTCTCCAGTCAAAAAATCAGGATAAAAAGTTATCTTTGTACGAACGAGAAAATCTAATCCAGTGAGTAAGAAAGGGACAAATACCTCCAAGAAAAAACCTGCCAAGGTAACCCCCTTGATGCAGCAATACTTTAAAGTAAAATCTAAATATCCAGAAACTATACTTTTGTTTCGGGTCGGAGATTTCTACGAAACCTTCGGTGAAGATGCCGTGACTACTGCAAAAGTCTTAGGTATCATCTTGACCAAACGAAATAATGGAGGAAGTGATATTGAGCTGGCCGGATTCCCTTATCATTCGCTTGACAATTACCTCCCGAGAATGGTTCGGGCCGGTTATCGAGTCGCAATATGTGAGCAGCTCGAAAAACCTTCCAAAGAGAAAAAGATCGTACGACGTGGTGTAACAGAGGTGGTGACTCCGGGTGTTGCCATCAATGACAAATTACTGGATCATAAGAGCAACAATTTCCTGGCCTCTCTTTTCTTCGGGAAACGCGATCAAATGGGCATTGCCTTTTTGGATGTCTCAACGGGTGAGTTTTTAGTGAGTGAAGGACCTCGTTCTTATATTGACAAACTAATCCAAAGCTTTGCCCCCTCAGAGTTAATTTTCTCTAAAGGTAAAGCAAAAGCATTCGAAGAATATTTTGGAGACAAACATTACACCTATCATCTGGATGAGTGGATTTACACCGCTGATTACACACAAGAAAAATTAACGGAGCATTTCGAGGTCAATAATTTTAAAGGCTTCGGTATAGAAGGTATGGAACTGGCGCAAATTGCAGCGGGAGCAGCATTGCATTATCTGGCCACTACCGAAAACACCAATCTTAAACATATCAACCGCATTAACCGGATTCAACCGGATGCTTATGTTTGGCTTGATCGGTTTACGATCAGAAACCTGGAGCTAATCTATAGCCCTCACCCTTCGGGCGTTCCGCTGATTGATATCCTTGATCATACTGTATCCCCGATGGGTGCGAGATTGCTCAAAAAATGGGTAGTGCTTCCGCTTAAGAATAAAGTAAAGATTGATGCACGTCTGGAGATGGTCGAATACTTTATCGAGCAGCGAGAACTGGATGCCGAAATCGAACAACAAGTCCGGCAGATTGGTGACCTTGAACGCCTGATCTCAAAAGTACCAATGGGGAAAATTGCCCCACGTGAGGTAGTGCAGTTAAAAAAAGCTTTACGCGCTCTCGAGCCGATTAAAGTTTTGCTAGCGCAATCCGGAAACAGCTATCTAATCAAAATTGCGGACGGGCTGAATCCTTGTAAAACCCTAAGCGCTCAAATTGAGAAAGAAATAAAAGAAGAACCTGCGGTGCTCGTTTCCAAAGGCGGTGTTATTGCAGATGGTACGAACGACGAATTGGATGAACTTCGTGGCATCGTTAATAACTCGAAAGAGTTATTACTCGAAATTCAACAAAACGAAGCACAACAAACCGGCATTACTAATCTTAAAATTGGCTTCAATAATGTCTTTGGATATTACCTGGAAGTCACTAATAAATATAAAAACCAGGGCCTTGTCCCGGACCATTGGGTACGTAAGCAAACGCTGACTGGATCGGAGCGGTATATTACAGATGAGCTCAAAAAGCTGGAATCTAAGATCCTGGGAGCGGAGGATAAAATACTTGCTCTGGAAGAACAACTTTACGATACACTGGTGGCCAGTATTGCAGATTACATTGAACCTATCCAGCATGACGCTAACCTAATTGCTCAACTGGATTGTTTACAATCTTTTGCAAGAGTTGCGATCAAGCAACAATACTGTAAGCCTAAGATCAATGAGGATTTTGCGATTGATATCAAAGACGGGCGCCACCCAGTCATTGAGCAGCAATTAGACTTAGGTCAAAGCTATGTACCGAATGATGTGTACCTGGATAATGACACGCAGCAAATCCTGATGATTACCGGTCCTAATATGGCGGGTAAATCAGCTGCTTTAAGGCAGACTGCGTTGATTTGTCTATTAGCACAAATGGGTTCTTATGTTCCGGCAAAATCAGCAGACATTGGCCTGATTGATAAGGTATTTACCCGAGTCGGTGCGTCCGACAATATCTCTTCCGGTGAATCAACCTTCATGGTAGAAATGAATGAGACGGCAAGTATCATGAATAATATCTCTGACCGATCGCTGATTCTGCTTGATGAAATCGGGCGAGGTACGAGCACTTATGATGGTATATCAATTGCCTGGTCCATTGCAGAGTACTTGCATACTAATGGTCAGACACGACCAAAAACTTTATTCGCTACCCACTACCATGAATTAAACGAGTTGGCAAATAAATTTGACCGGATTAAGAACTATAATATCGCTACTAAAGAAGTCGGATCAAAGGTTATCTTTCTAAGAAAACTGGTGCCCGGTGGCAGTAATCATAGCTTTGGAATATACGTCGCAAAAATGGCTGGAATGCCACAGACCATTGTGGAACGCGCTAATGATATTCTGCATCAGTTGGAACAAAAATCAATCGAGCAAAACGAAAATGGTATTGCTCCAAAAGACATCAAAGACCGCCTTCAGCAAATGCCTGCCAGCAATAATTACCAAATGAGCATTTTCGAAACTGCTGATCCGGTAGCGGGGCAAATTAAAGAGCTATTAGAACAAGTAGAGCTTAATAATATGACCCCGATTGAGTGTATGCTCAAATTAAAAGAGCTGAAAGAAATCCTTAACGAATAACCATTCTAAACCTTTAGTAAATTGGCCACCTTACCAGAATTAATTTTTGATACCGATCGGCTTCAGCTTCGGTCAACCAACTTGGATGATGCGGATTTTACCCTTCGACTTTTGAACTCTCCTAAGTGGATTGAATATATCGGGGATCGAAATGTCCATACTGTGGAGGAGGCGAAGCAGTATATATTGGATCGTGTCGTTCCGCAGCAAGAGCGACTGGGCTATGCCAGCTTTACCGTTATTCGAAAATCGGATGGGGTAAAAATGGGAAGTTGTGGCTTATACGATCGAGAAGGACTGGAAGGCGTGGACCTTGGTTTTGCGTTTTTACCGGAGTACGAGGGACAAGGTTATGCCTTTGAAAGCGCCAGCAAAATCCTAGACGTCAGCTCAGCGAAATTTGGTATAAAAAAACTTCAAGCCATTACCCTTGAAGTAAACCTCAGTTCTCGAAGCCTATTAGAAAAACTGGGTTTCACCTTCAAAGAAAAGATAAACCTCCCGAATGATCCTGAAGAGTTGATGCTGTATAAGCTAGAGTTGTGAGGTGCTTACAATAATCTAATGTTGTGAATGTCTTAATTATCTAACTGCTCCCCTTCCATAGTTTGAGCTGGTCTTTTCTTAAACAATTCATCTAGTTCAAATATTAAACCTGCGGTAATTACAGTACGCTTGTCCTCAAAAGGCCTTTTGTCGCCATCGGCAAAACGAGTCGTCACACCAGTATAAATTCGAACCTGACGGATACCAATCTGATACCGGAAGGAAGTCTCATAAAAACTGAAAGGTGCATTATCCTGAATACCTCCCTGAAACAAATCCTGTAACTCAAAATCCTCTAAGGGCCCAAAAGCTACTCCGTTCGCAAAATTAAGCCCAACAGCTCTGACTGCATAACTCAAAGTTCCAATCCGGAAAGTCCAATGTGCTCCCAATTGTACATAATACTTGTGGGTATCAAAGACAGAATTAGAATTTCTGGAATATTGGTTTTCAATAGTTCCGTACCTGTAACCAGCATATAAGTCAAACAGGAAGCCCTCTTCCATGATGACATTTTCGGAAAGATAGAATTGCTTAGGTTTTTGTTTTTTACTTTTTGCAAAGAAGTATCCACCAACAGAAACACTCGCATAATCCCCAATCACTCTGGAGGTAGAGGGCCCAAAGTTTCTAAATACTTCGCGCGAAAATCGATCTCTGATGTAAGAGCCAGTGATTCCAATATGTTTGATCGGGCTATATCCGAGTTGGACCGCATATAATCCTTCTCCAGGAAAGACCGTAGATAATCTTAAGTCACCAGGTCCTGATAACATCAGTAAATCCCCCTCATCAGTAGTATAGTATCGCTGGGATAACATATCTTTCGCTGATCCAACAAAAGCAATGAGGAAGAAAAGTATTTTGATCGTATGTTTTTTGTTTTTAAATAGTTGCTTCATTTTGAATGTTTTGGTTCTTTGATAAATCTGTACTTACGAATTCATCCTTCAAAGATTATTTTTTTATCCACTTGGTATGTTTCTCCCGAAATAGTTCATCGATTTCGATAATAAACCCAACCTGGGTCATACCATTTATAAAATTTACATTTGCTGGTCGAGGGCTTCTAAGTCTGGTCCAATTAAAGAATAGACGCCCTTGCCGAAATCCAAAATGTACACGCATACTGGTCTCAAGAAAGGGATAAGTATCATTCTCTAATACCGTTTCAATTTCGCGAAGGTTGGAATCATCAACCGGGCCTGTAATTCTGGCCGTTTTATAATCCAATGTCCCTCCTTTAAAAACGATATCAGCACCATAACGTTGCCCCTGAAAATGCCCTCCAAGTTGTAAGAAACGCTTTTCGAAGGTAAAAAAAGATTCACTTCGAAAATCATAATGGTTAGTAACATTACCTCTTTCAAGGCCGCCGTAAATATCTAGTATAATGCTTCTACGCATGCTAAGTTGATCATGTCGAAACTCATCCTCTATCGAAATGTCTTCTCTATCGATGAAGTAATATCCTCCAATTGCCAGGCTCCATATCTCTCCTTTCCCTGCAGCTCCAGAGCTTGTTTCATCTACATTTAACCGAAAGTAGCTAGATTGAACACCTAGGTGATTCAAAGGGCTGTATCCCGCGACTAATGAATAATTATCCCCACTTGAATTTGCGCCACCACCTCCGGTCCCAAAGGATACTTTTGCATCATGCTTTTCCTGTAATACTAAATTAGCCCCTTCATTTGGAGCATAGTAATAATGATTGCATGAAGTAAAGGAAAAGCTAAACACAAAAATGCAGGTGCTAAAAAGCATTGCTTTTAATACCCTATCCAAGCTAGCTATTCCTGTCAGGATGCAATCCATAGAGATAAATTATGGAAAAAGCGTGTGTAAAAATGAGGAGCAAATCAAAGAAAATTGATTTGCTCCTCAAAGAGAAAACTGATTTGTAATTATTGTTTGAAAGGATCAGCATACCGCTCATCCGTCAAGAATTCGTCGTCGGTATAGGTCTTAAGGAAAGCAATTAAAGCTTCTTTTTCCTCTTGGTCAAAGTTCATTTGCTTAGGTTGACCAGTTGGAGTCTTCAGTTCAGCACTCAAGTTTGGATGCGGAGCTATACTGTTGCTATAGTGCTCAATAACATCTTCAAGAGTAGCGAGGCTACCATTGTGCATATATGGTCCGGTAAGTGCAACATTACGTAAAGTTGGCACTTTAAACATTGCAACGTTTTGGCTACCAGGCTCAAAGTTAGCTACACCATCATCTTCATATTCTACTTGCAAACCATTATTTGCCTGAATCAAGCCAGGAGTCGGAGCTGCCTGCTCGATGTTACCGTGGCAACTTGAACAGTTTGCTACGAATAATTCACGTCCCATATTTTCTTGGGCATTAAAACCAGAAAGGCTTGCATTCTCAATATTTGCTAAAGAACCATTTTGCTCCATATACTTATCTACTTCCTGATCATATCGGGAGTTGAATGATCCTAAGCTATTTACAAAGACACCAATTGCGTCTAAAACTTCATTTTCATTCTGTGGCCCATTCCCGTAAGCCATTTTAAAGAGTGGCTCATAGTATGGTAAATCCTGAACGCGAGCAAGTACTTCATGCATTTCCATGTTCATTTCATCAGGGTTACCAAGTGTTGCACGAGATTGTTCTTGCACAGATGCAGCACGGTTATCCCAGAAGAAAGGGATTCGACCAATGATCGCAGAACCGTAATACTCCTGAAAGTTAAATACAGAACCTAAAGCCAATGAATTACGTGCGGTCTTACGGCCATTTACACCATCTGACAAGGCTCGATCATCCGAAAAGGCAATCTCTTGTTTATGACATGATGCACATGAAATAGTGCGATCATCAGAAAGGTTTTTATCGTAGAAAAGTACTCTTCCTAAAGTAGCTAAATCACGGTCGTATGTACGAGGAAAAGTAGAATAATAATCCGGGAATCTATTTTCGTAAGTAAAAGGCACCTCAGGAATCTCTAGATATTGAGACATCATCTGATAGTCTTCCTTTGGATAATAGTCATACTCGATCTCTACTCCATCTTTATTTTTACAGGAAGCGAGTACAAGCAGAAAGAGCATTGACAGAAAAAAGTATTTTCCTTTATTCATAACTTTAATTTTAAACCCTGGGAGGGGATACAATGAAGAAATATGATGTTTCCAAATATAACGACGATTTGTCATAATAGTGTAAGAGAAACCGATGATAACATATGTTAATTTATTTAATATCGATTAAGCTGACATAAAAATGACAATCCTACATATATACTTACGCAGTCTAATCCCGAAACGTTGGTTCGAAATTGAAAAAAAGTAAAATTTTATAGCATCTAGCGTAAAAACACCAAAATCAGCCCTAATAAGGCAGGAATTCCCTGTACATAAAAGATTCTTTTGGACACGGTTAAGGCGCCATATAAGCCTGCAACTAGTACACAGGACAGAAAAAACACCGCAACATTCGTCGACCATTCGGGATTAGAGATCAGTAGTGACCAGATCAAGCCTGCCGACAAAAAGCCATTATACAAGCCTTGATTAGCGGCCATTGCTTTTGTTTTAGGAAACAGATCTTTGTCGAAATTTCGGAATACCTTAGGTGCTTTTGTAGTCCAGGCAAACATTTCGAGCCAGAGGAAGTACAAGTGTAATATTGCTACGAGTGCAATAATGATTTGGGAGAGCAATAACATAATTTTCGTTTTGTAAGCCTAAGTTAGTACTTAGATTTGGCTTTATTGATAAAGAATACTCCGGTTAGTAGTATGGATGCCGCCAAAATGGACTGTCCGGAGAACTGTTCATTGTTCAGCCACCAACCGACAATCACCGCTACAACAGGATTAATGTATGCTGAAGTTACCACTTTTGTCGGGCTTACATTTTTGAGGAGATAATTAAATGCTGAAAAGGCCAGAATAGATCCAAAAATAACCAGATAGCCAAAGCTATATATTGCCCGGGTCGAAAAATCATCAATTATTATTCGATCGTACTCTCCAAAGGCAAAACTCATCACAAAAAGCCCCAAACCTCCCATAATCATTTGCCAGCTTGCACTTTGCAGGATAGACTTCGGCAAATCCGCATCAGAAATCCAAATAGAAATAAATCCCCAGGAAAATAAGGCAATGAATACGCAGGAAGCTGCGGTCAAAAATATTGGGCTGGACACAAAGTTGGGTTGCCCAACCAATAAGGTCATCCCGGTGATACCTAAAGCAATTCCAATCCAGGTTTCCTTAACAGGCTTTTGCGCTTTCCATTTCCAAAGCATCAGCGCCACTATCAGTGGCTCAAAGGAAATAAACAATGCAGTAATCCCGGAATCAATATGCTGTAAGGCCCAGGCCACTGCACCATTACCCAATGTAAAGAGAAAGAAGCCTGCAAAGAGGCAATTAAATAATTGCTTTTTGGTAATCCGGATTGGACTAATCAATCTCGATACTGCAAGTAGTATTACCCCTGCAATAGTAAAGCGAGCCCCTGAAAAGAAAAAAGGTGGTACGCTCTTTACACCCCAGGCATTCGCCAGAAACGTTGTCCCCCAAACGATGTAGATCAGAAAGAAGGAAATAAGAATTAACCAAAACTGACGAGACTTTCCAAACATCAACGATTGAGTTATTCCCTTAGCGGCATATTTCCACTTTCAGGATGACTTGACGATGACCTTAGTAACAGCTTTACTAATTAGATCGCCAGAAATAAGGTGTAAATAAAATCAATATTGTAAAGAGTTCCAAGCGTCCTAAGAGCATCAAAAATAATAACACCCATTTACCGGATATTGGCACTATCGAAAAGTTATCTACTGGCCCCAAATCTCCTATGGCCGGACCTACATTTCCAAGAGAGGTTGCTACCGCCCCCACCGCGGATTTAAAGGGTTGCTCGAATTCATATAAAATCCCGGCCATGATAACCGATCCGATCACAAATAGTACTAAATAGATCAAGACAAATGAAATAATATGCGTCAAGGTCGAACGGTGTACTAATTGGTTATCGACCTTCACCCGGATCAATGCTTTAGGATGCATTAACTGCTGAAACTCCATAGTCGAATTCTTAAAAAACACCAAATGTCGAATCATCTTAATACCTCCACTTGTTGATCCGCCGCAAGCCCCAAAAAATAAGAGGACGAAGAATATCAGCGTTAAAAAAGAAGTCCAGGAGGTATAATCCTCGGTAATAAAACCGGTAGTCGTGATCACCGATACCACCTGAAAGGCAGCCGCCCGGAAAGCATGCTCAACCTGATAATCCGTAAAGATCAAAATAGACCCCGTCACCAATAGGATCGTGGTGATTATTACACTGAGATAAGTCTTGAATTCGCTACTCGACCAGACTTTTGAAAAGCGTCCCTGTACACCGAAATAAATCAGGGTATAATTAACACCTCCGATAAACATAAACAGGGTAAGTATATATTCTATCACGGGGCTATCGAATGCGGCAATGCTCGCATTCTTCGTTGAAAAACCTCCGGTGGCCATAGCCGTGAGTGCATGGTTCAAGGCATCAAACCAGCCCATTCCACAAATCAATAAAATAATACTTAATAGGACCGTTAGCCCTACATAAATAAACCACAGGCGTTTTGCCGTTTCTTTAATTCTTGGGTGAATTTTATTGGAAGTCGGACCGGGAGCCTCCGCTACAAAGAGCTCTACCCCTCCAATGCCTAATAATGGAAAAATCGCTACAGTCAGGACGATGATCCCCATTCCTCCGATCCATTGTGTCAGGCTTCGCCAAAACAAAAGACCGTTTGGAATCACTTCAATATCTGTCATTACCGTAGCACCAGTAGTCGTCAAGCCCGAAATGCTTTCAAAGATGGAATCCGTAATCGTATGGAAAACCCCACCAAAAATATAGGGTAAACTGCTGAAGAGTCCTACGCATATCCAGGCCAGCGCAACGATAAGATACCCCTCGCGTTTACCAATATTATCTCCAGAATGTTTTTTGAAAAGAATAGAAAGCGAACCAAAAGCCATCGTTACTGCAGCACCACTCAAAATCGCTTTGGCTGATCCATCATCAAAATAAAAAGAGAAGGGTAAGGCACTTAGCATCATGATCCCCAATAGCAATAATAATGCTCCGGTCACATAGGCTATGATCCCTGTGTTTATGCTCATTTGAAAATTTCTTCTACTTGGTGAATCGCTTCCGGTAAAGAAAAGACCACTACTTTATCATTGATCTCAAACATGAAATCCCCATCGGGGATCAAACTAGCTTCTCCCCTTATCACACCCGCTATGATACATTTCTGTGGTAAGTGTAAAGCACGTAAAGGTGTTTTACAAACCCGGTTATTTTTATGGATCTTAAACTCAATCATCTCCGCATCTACCCCATGCAAACCTGCCACCGCTTCTACTTTTCCTTTTCGAATAAACCGGAAGATATTATTCGCTGCAATCAGCTTTTTATTGATCAAAGTATCAATTCCGATGTTTTGAGAGATGTGGGTATAATTGACATTATCTACTAAGGCAATTGTCTTGTAGACTCCTATTTCTTCGGCCAGCAAACTTGTAATGATGTTCGTTTCGGAGTTAGGAGTCAGCGCAATAAAGGCATCCATCTGCTCTAGTCCTTCCTCTTTCAAAATATCAACATTGCTCGGGTCGGCATTGATAATCAAGCTATTATTTAGTCGCTCTAAAAACACCCGTCCCATTTCTTTGTCTTCCAACACAATCGTCACCTGATAATCTTTCTCTAGATTCTGAGCAGTCCTAAATGCCAGTGGAGTGCCTCCGATAATCATGACTTTTTTGATCGGTTTTAATTGCTTCCCCACAAACTGCATCGCAGTGTCCTTATATTCTTTCCGGGCAGCTATATAAAGATGATCGCCTTTCAGGAGCATGGTATTGCCACGAGGTATAACCGTTTTACCTTCTCGCAAAATAGCTATTCCCCTAAACTTAAAATTATCATTAAGGTCATCAATATCTGAAATTGAACGATTAATCAGCGGGCAGGTCGTATCCAGAGAAAGGCCTAGTACTGAGATTTTCCCGTTTTCAAATTCGAAGACATCCGTAAACGAACCACTATTTAATAAACGCTTGATTTCCTGACTGGCCAACAGTATGGGAGAGATTAAAACATCAATGCCCAAGTTGGAGAAATTCTCCTTTTGCTCTGGTTCAAAATACTCTGGGTTATTCGCCCGGGCAATAGTTTTTTTGGCACCCAACTGCTTGGCCAGAATGGCCATAAATAGGTTGGTAATCCCGGAAGTTGTAACCGCAATGAATAACTCCGCATCGGCAGTACCTGCTTCATTGAGCGTCGAATTCAAAGCAGCATCGCCTTTGATCGTCATCACATCCAAATGACTTCCGGCATGGTTCAGGACCTCTTCATTTGTATCAATTAGAGTAATGTCCTGATTTTCTTTGGAGAGTAGTTCTGCCAGATGGAATCCGACTGCCCCTGCTCCGGCAATTACAATTTTCATTAAGCTTAGGCTTTGAGCCGCAAAAGTAGGTTTAATTTAAAAACTTCGCCATTCATTTGGGCTGTATAATCTTTATCAGAAAGACATAATTTCCAGTTATAACAGATTAATCCCAATCGAGTTCGAGATTTACCCATAACTGTGTTTGAGGCGGATCAGCTTCTATGACTATTGGTTCTTTTTTGGTTGGATGCTCGAAAGCCAAACTCCTCGAATGCAAATGAATGATACCATCATAATTTCCTCTTCGGAAACCATACTTTAAATCGCCCCAGATTGGACAGCCTATCTTTGACAATTGCACCCGGATCTGGTGCGGTCGTCCGGTTTTTGGCTTGACTTCAAGCAAATGCAAATTGGCAATTTCTTTAATAAGCGAATAGCTTAGTTCACTGCGTTTTGCATGTTTGGTTCGGTTACCGGTCTTATCATAAGCCTTCGCCAGATTCTTCTCTCTATCCTTTAATATATAATGTACCAGCGTCCCTTCGATTGGATTTGGTCGTTCCCGAACAATTGCCCAGTAAGTTTTCTCAACTTTTCGCTCCAGGAATAGTTTATTCATACGAGTGAGTGCCTTTGACGTACGAGCAAAAATAACAACGCCACTTACCGGCCGGTCGATTCGATGGATCGTCCCAAGAAATACATCACCAGGCTTTTTATATCGAAGCTTAATGTATTGTTTCACATATTCCGAAAGCGGAATATCTCCGGTTTCGTCTCCTTGTACTAACCAGCCAGCCGGTTTGTTAACGGCAATGAGATGATTATCTTCGTACACAATTTGGAGATGACTTATATCAAGCATAAAATGTTTAATTAAAGAACCGCTGAGGTTCGGAATAAAAGCGCAAAATTAATGAAATTATCGCTAGGGTTTTCACCTTGTCCAAATGACACCTTTATTTTTTTTGGGATGATCCATGAGAAGGTAGATACGGAGGGGCTTTCTTTTGAGGTTCATTACGCAGATGTGGAAGAATTGAACCAAGGAGCATTCGCACAAAAGCTCGATATTACCAAGCTGAGTTATCATGCTTATGCCTATGCTATGGAGCATTATGCGCTATTGAATAGCGGAAGCGCACTGGGTAATAATTGTGGCCCTTTACTGATTGCCAAAACGCCAATGCAGCCAGGAGAAATAGAAAAATCGAATATCGCTATCCCCGGAAAATTTACTACTGCGAATTTACTATTAGGGCTCGCTTATCCCAATATTCAGCAAAAAACACCCATGCTTTTCTCTGACATTGAGGATGCAGTACTTAATGGTAAAGTAGATGCAGGCTTGATCATCCATGAGAATCGCTTTACTTATCAGGAAAAAGGTCTGGTAAAGTTAATTGATCTTGGAGAATACTGGGAGTCCAATTTTCATGCGCCTATCCCTCTGGGAGGGATTGTCATCAAGCGTTCTTTACCGGATGATATTCAGCAAAAGGTTGATCGGGTTTTGCGCCGCAGTGTACAATATGCCTGGGATAATCCTGATGATACGCAGAGCTACGTCGCTGAATATGCCCAGGCAATGGATCCTAAGGTCATGCAGCAGCATATTGACCTTTACGTCAACCGGTTTACAGAGGATTTAGGTACAGAAGGCAAGGAGGCCATTGAAAAGTTGTTCACCACAGCAAAGGATCGAAAAGTATTTGATACCCCGGATTTGCCCTTGTTTATTTGATCCATTGACTAATTAGTTTTGTGCTTATTTTCAGGATTTAAGAAGAGACTTTAGCTTTCTTTCTACATTTCGCTTTGCTTTTCCATTTTAATTTTCTTTTCGATGGCTATTCCCATATATTTGCGCTCAAATTACTCAGCGGGTTGCTGATGTTAATCAGATCAGCGGATAACGAATCCTACCAAGGTAGGATGAGTCGATCAGCGAGTAAAAATAAATTGAACTTTTGTATAGGTGAGCCTTTGCACATTATGAGATTTAAAGCTTCACCTACCAAACAATATTAACTAAACCAAATTAATCCTCTCGATAAATTTCGGGACTCACTAAATCCGTATTAACCATGATTATTGGTGTACCAAAAGAAATCAAAAACAACGAAAACCGAGTGGCTTTAACGCCAGCGGGGGCACTTGAACTAACCAAACGAGGCCACAAAGTATTTGTCCAGGCTACCGCCGGTATCGGTAGTGGATTTTCGGATGCAGAATACAAAGCATCCGGTGCGAAAATCTTGAAAACGATCGAAGATGTCTATAAAAAGGCAGAGATGATTATCAAGGTTAAAGAACCCATTCGAAAAGAATATAATCTCATCCGAGAAGATCAACTGTTATTCACCTATTTCCACTTTGCTTCTTATAAGCCACTTACACAGGCCATGATCAAACGCAAAGCTATTTGCCTGGCTTATGAGACTGTTGAGCTTGATGACCGAAGCCTTCCTTTATTGATTCCAATGTCGGAAATCGCAGGTCGAATGGCTACTCAGGAAGGTGCAAAATTCTTAGAGAAACCAATGGGTGGTTTAGGTATTTTATTAGGTGGAGTACCTGGTGTACAACCTGCAAAAGTACTGGTCATCGGTGGTGGAATTGTCGGAACTCAGGCGGCTAAAATGGCTGCAGGATTAGGTGCTAGCGTAAAAATATTAGACATCAATCTTGACCGACTACGCTACCTGGCAGATGTGATGCCTCCAAATGTTGAGACCATCCATTCTAACGAATTAATGATCCGTAAACTTATCGAACGTTCTGATCTAATCATTGGTGCAGTATTGATCCCGGGTGCAAAAGCTCCAAGTCTAATCACACGTGATATGCTTAAATCTATGCGCGACGGAACAGTGATAGTGGATGTTGCTATCGACCAGGGTGGTTGTATCGAAACGGCGAAACCAACGACTCATGCAAAACCAACCTATGTTGTTGACGGAGTAGTACATTACTGTGTAGCGAATATGCCAGGTGCCGTACCTTATACTTCAACTATTGCCCTGACTAATGCTACGCTTCCTTATGCTATTCAATTAGCAGATAAAGGGTGGAAAAAAGCGTGTCAGGATAGTATTCCTTTGAAAAAAGGACTTAATGTAATTAATGGTAAGGTAGTTTATAAAGGTGTTGCGGATGCATTCAATTTAGAATTGCACGATGTAGACAGTTTTTTATAGAATCTGATCAGGAGATGAACCTTGCCGAATTGTATTTGCGTTAAAAAGGGAAGGTTCACCTTTACAGGTTCCGATTGAATTAATATTCTCATGTTCTTTTCTGGAATATCTTAAGATCTTCCAGCAATTAAAATCAAATTATTATGATCGATCAAAGTACTTTATCCTCAAAGGAACTCATGCAGTTGGAAGACCGCTATGGTGCGCATAACTACCATCCTCTACCGGTGGTGATTGCCAGAGGAGAAGGCGCAGTTGTGTGGGATGCGGAAGGAAAACAGTATTATGACTTTTTATCCGCGTATTCAGCAGTGAATCAAGGGCATTGTCATCCAAGGATTGTCGGAGCACTGAAAGAGCAGGCAGATACCCTGACGTTGACGAGTAGAGCTTTTTATAATGACAAGCTTGGTCCTTATGAGAAATACATCACAGAATACTTTGCTTATGACAAAGTGTTGCCTATGAATACAGGAGTGGAAGCAGTCGAGACGGCTCTTAAGCTTTGTAGAAAATGGTCTTATGACGTAAAAGGAACTCCGGCGAACCAAGCGAAAATTATTTTTGCTTCGGGTAATTTCCACGGACGAACGATGGGCGTTATCTCAGCTTCTGTAGACCCTTCCAGTACCAAAGGCTTTGGGCCATATATGCCGGGTTATGTTATTATACCTTATAACGATCTTGATGCGCTTAAGAAAGAATTAGAAGATCCTAATGTTGCTGGTTTTATAGTGGAACCCATCCAGGGAGAAGCAGGAGTAGTGGTACCGGATGAAAACTACCTACCTGATGCTTACCATCTATGTAAGGCGCATAATGTACTTTTCATTGCGGATGAAGTACAAACGGGTATCGCTCGTACCGGAAAGCTGTTAGCTACCTGTGGCAATTGTAATTGCGAAAAAGGATGTGAGCGTAAGCCAGAGATTCGTCCGGATATATTAATTCTCGGAAAAGCACTTTCAGGTGGCGTATTTCCAGTTTCTGCAGTACTTGCAGATGATGAAATTATGTTGGCGATCAAACCTGGCGAGCATGGTTCTACTTTCGGTGGTAATCCATTGGCTTGTGCGGTAGCAATTGCTGCATTGGAAGTAGTAAAGGAGGAACAACTTGCTGAAAATGCGGAGCGCTTAGGTATTTTGTTCCGTCAGCGCATGCAACAACTTGCGGATAAATCTGACCTGGTTACCTTAGTTCGAGGCAAAGGATTACTCAATGCAATCGTCATCAATGATACCGAGGATAGTAAAACAGCCTGGAATATTTGTATGGCATTGAGGGACAATGGCCTTCTTGCAAAACCGACTCATGGTAATATCATTCGCTTCGCTCCACCTTTAGTGATGACGGAGCGCCAGATCAAAGAGTGTTGTGATATTATTGAAAATACGATTATGAATTTTGAAGCTTAAGCTTCATTAAGTATGATAAAAAAAGGAGCAAACCTTATCTTAGGCTTGCTCCTTTTTAGTTTTGGAGAGGTCTATTATTTCTTAATTGTAAAGAAAAAGGTGGTTCCATTTCCGAGTTCTGATTCCACCCAGATTTTACCACTATGAAGGTCTACTACCCTTTTACAATATGCCAAGCCAATTCCTGAGCCTTCATAAGTAGTTTTGGCATTTAGGCGATTAAACAACTCAAAAATTTGCTCATGATGCTCCTTAGGGATTCCAATCCCATTATCAATCACTTTAAAGAGCCAATGGGTATTATGATCTTCACTAAGTACTTTAACTTTTGGAGTATTTCCTTCTTCTTGAAATTTCAAACCATTAGCAATCAAATTTTGAAACAGTTGAATGATTTGAGTTTTATTTCCTAAGATTTCTACGGGTAATTCTTCTATTTGAATTTCTGCTCCTTTATCTTCTGCGACTTTGCTTAAATTCCTTAAAACCGCCTCAGTAGCAAGATGTAAGTTAAAAGCTTCCATTTTATGATCCTCTTTCTTGATCTTGGCATAATCAAGGAGGCTATCAATCAGCTGACTCATATCCCTTACTCCGTTTAAGATATAATCCATATACTCTTGCTCTCTTTCTCCAAAATGTTTTGATAACCGATGATTGAGCAGTTGAGTAAAACTTCCAATCATTCTCAATGGCGCTTTCATATCATGTGAAGCGATATAGGCAAAATTTTGAAGCTGAGCATTAGAATCGATATATTTTTCTAATTCTCTATTTTTTGTACTGAGCTGTTGGTCCTGAGCTTCTACTTTTTTCTGAGCTTCTACTACTTCCGTAATTTCCTGAATAGTAGCAACATCGTAGAGTGGTGAGCCATATTTATCTTTGATAATCGATACGGATATATGTGCCCAAAATGGAGAACCATCTTTTTTGAGGTATCGTTTTCTGAATTGAAAGATGTTCATTTGGTTATTCAGAGATTCCTGATAAAAGCCTATATGCGTACCCTGATCTTCAGGATGCGTTATATCATAAGCAGTTCGTGATCGTATTTCGGATTCTGTATAGCCAAGCATGGAGCAAATGGTAGGATTCGCATGGAGGATTCTGGCATTCTCAGAGTTTATGATAAAAATACCTACCGGGCTTTCCAAATACAGTTTACGCATCAAGTCGAACTGCTCGTTCAATTTCATTTCGAGCAGTACATGCTTATCAATGTGTTCGGTCTCATCTTCTAAAAAGACTACCGCCCCATTGAAAGAATTATCCTTTATTAAACCAATGATTTTTATTTTTACAAAGATAACGGAGCCATCTTCAAGAGTTATTTTTCGAGAAGAAGCGCATTCTGTTTCACCAGAACCAGCTTTTTTGATGATTTTATGCTGACAAACCTTTAGTAGATTTCTGAGTTGTAAATCATCATTTTCTAAACGAAAGAGCGTTTTAAGGCCGGGAGAGTAATCAACCATTTCCATAGAGGAATCCATTAACATCACTGCTATGTTTTGTGATTTAAGCAGCGTATTAACAAATGGTAATTCAACCGCTCCGTTGATAAGAGTATTCAAGAGTTTAATAGTTTAAAAAACAGTAAACTTCCAATTATTACTGTACGTTAAGTAATTGATTTTTCGAGAATACAAGCGGAGAATAAAATCTAGAAGGGATTTCTTGCTAATGAATCGACAAAAATTAAGCCTATTTTTAAACTTATATGCATTTACATGTCAGAAGTTATATTTATTGCTAGTGCACGCAGTGATGGAAATACGAGAAATATTGCAGATTTTACTGCTAATCACTATCAAATCCCCCTCATAGATTTTAACGACTTTACGGTCGATTACTATTCTTATACGGAAGACGCAGATCGCGATGATTTCATCCAGCTAGTTCAGAAATTATTAGAATATGATACTATCATATTTGCAACTCCCGTTTATTGGTACGCTATGAGTGCTCAGTTGAAAACATTCTTTGATAGAATCACCGATTTACTCAAACAACGAAAAGATCTGGGTCGCCAATTAAGGTCGAAAAACATGAAAGTCATATGTTGTAGCTCAGACTATAATGAATATCCTGAATTTTGGCTACCTTTTCAGCGTTCGGCTGAATACCTCGGCATGAAGTACTTAGGTCACGTTCATTCTTGGGTTGAAGACGATGAAATCCCGGAAACCGTTAAAACAAGGTTAAAAACAAAATGGGAATAAGGGGAGAATACTCAACAAACGTCTTCCTTTAAAAGGTGACTAACTGGGCATTGAATTAGCCAAAGTCTTCACATTTTTTCCTAATTTCGTTGCAATAAACTCAACTGTGAACCAGTTTGACCTTTATTATCGTATGCATTACCTAAACAAAACGCAATTAACCGTTAGAAACACCAATTATCATACAATGAATATCCAAAAAATTGTCTTGTTACTTATCATTGGTTCGCTTTCCTTAACCCTTTCAGCTCAACAGACCACGGTTTTTACCGAAGCTAACGCTACTTTCAAGCGTGGTAAAGAGTTTTTTGACAAAGGATTAGTTGGTAAAGCTCAACAGGAATTTAAGCGTGCAATTGATTTGCTTGAACCTGTCAACGAACCAGAATCTGACCTTCTTAAAATGAAAGCGGAGCTCTATATCGCGAAAAGTGCAGTACAGCTCAACTTACCGGAAGGAGAAAAACTTGTGTTGGATTTTGCTCGTAAATACGATCCGGATCCACTGGCTAATGAAGCTTTGATTGAAATGGCGAACTATTACTATAATTCGCGTAATTATGAAAAAGCACAGGAATTATTCTCCAATATTGATGTCCTGGATCTTTCCAGATCTCAGCGTTCAGAGGTATTATTCAAGCAGGGATATGCTTATTTCTATAAAAAGAAATTTGATCAGGCTGCTGCTGCTTTCCGGCAAATAAAAGATGTCGATAACGAATATTACTTCCCTACCAACTATTACTATGGTATCACTCAATTCTATAAGAATCGTTATGATGAAGCCATTAAAAGCTTCGAGCGTTGCCAAAAGAGTAATAAATACCGGGCTTATGTCCCCTATTATATTACACAGATTTACTTTGCTCAGGCATTATATGATGAAGTAATCGATTACGGTGCTAAGAAAGCTCAAGCTTCAGGATTAAAAAACAAACCTGAAATCAATCAATTGGTCGGACAGGCCTACTTTGAAAAAGGAGATTATAATCGTGCACTCCCCCACCTGGAGTATTTCGTAGAGAATTCTCGCACTATTCGACCTGAAGATTATTACCAATTAGCTTTTACTCAAAAGGAAACTGGGGAATGTCAAAAAGCAGTTAAGAATTTTGAGGAGCTACGTAATATTAATAGTCCACTAGGGCAGAACGCCATGTTTAGCTTAGCGGATTGTCATATCAAAAACGGTAATAAGCAAGAAGCTCGTAACGCTTTCCGTTTGGCGAGCCGTATGAACTTCGACGCTTCCATTCAGGAAGTTTCAACCTACAATTTTGGTAAACTTTCCTACGAATTAAATTATGACCGGGATGCAATTCCTGCTTTACAGGTTATACAACCTGATTCAGAATATTATGCGGAAGCACAAACGATGCTGAGCAATATTTTCCTGAATACCCGGGATTACGCAAATGCATTACAGGAGCTGGAAAAAATTCCAAATAAGACGCCTAAGATGCGAGAAACTTACCAGAAAGTTGCCTATCTCAGAGGTTTACAACTACTTAAGGATGGGCGTGCTGATGTCGCAAAAACTTACTTTAGAAAATCACTCGAAAACCCGATTGATGCTCGTACCAAAGCGCTCACTTATTTTTGGTTAGGAGATCTTGAGCATAGAGATGGTAAATATGCTGCTAGTGCGCAAGAGCTAAATAAATATAGTACGCTTGCTAAAAACTTGAATGACTTACCAGATGAAGCATCAATGTATATGGCTAATTATACTATGGGGTATAACTATCTTAAGCAGAAGAATTATAGTGGTGCGCTGGGATACTTCCAAGAAGCTATCGCCGGCATCCGCGGTAATAAAATGTTTATCGATAATCCAACAATTACTCAGGACATCCTTGGAGATGCTACCCTTCGGGCGGGTGATTGCTTATTCAAACGAAATCAATACGCTCAAGCAGTCAGATTTTATGATGAAGCAATTGATAATAAGTACCAAGGCTATGTATATGCCTTATACCAAAAAGCAATTATTGAAGGATTAAGAGGAAATACAACTGATAAAATTCTGGCTTTAGAAAATATTGCGGATGATTACCCCAACTCTAAATACGCAGATAATGCGCTATTACAGTTAGGCAATACTTATCAGGAAATTGGACAATTTCCGCAATCTGTTGCTTCCCTCAAAAAACTTATCCGAGAGCATAAAAACTCTGAGTTGTACAACGAAGCTTTAATCAAACTTGGATTGATTAGCTACAATCAGGGCTCTGTCGCAACCGCAATTGATTATTACAAACAAGTATTTTCTCATAATCCAACCGCTAAAGAAGCAGAAGCTGCACTTACTGCCTTGGAGGAAATTTATGTTGATGACTTGGGTAAACCAGATGAGTATTTTGCTTTCCTTGAAACAATACCGGGTTACAAAGTGGATTCAAGTGACAAAGAAGCGATCAGCTTTAAATCTGCCGAATCACAATTTGAAAACGGTAATTATGAAAAAGCTATCTCAGGATATTCTAATTACTTGCAAAAATATCCTAATGGCACTAATAGCATAGTTGCTCACTATCACCGTGGAGAGTCCTACTCAGTACTTAAACGATATAGTGAAGCCTTACAGGATTATGATTACGTCTCTAGTAAAGGTCCTGGAAGATACTATACCAAAGCGCTTCGAAAAGCAGCTTTGATCGCTTATAATCATGAGCAAGACTTCGCAAAAGCATATACCTTATACTCTCAACTGGAAGAAGCTGCAGATAATAATGATTTGAGATTTGAGGCTCAGCTTGGTGCAATGCGTTCTGCTTACCGAACGAATAATTCTAATGCAGTGAAGACTATGGCACAGAAAGTGAGTCAAAATCCTTCTGCTACAGATGATCAAAAAGCAACCGCTTTCTTTTACATGGGTAAATTGAATTTTGATGCGAAGAATAATGATGATGCCCTAACTGCATTTAATGAGGTTATTCGCTTAAGTAATAATGAGCAAACTGCAGAAGCTAGATACCTCGTTGCTTATATCTATTATTTACAACGCGATCTTGATGTTGCTCAGCAACTTTGTCTTAATGCAAATAAAGAAAGTGCGGGCTATAATTACTGGATCGCAAAAAGTGTAATCTTACTCGCAGATATCCTTGCTGAGAAAGGTGATCTTTTCAACGCTCAGGCAGTATTGGAAGGCTTAATCGAAAATTACGACGAAGATCAGGAGCTTGTCGCTCAAGCCAAATCAAAACTCGAAAACCTCAAAAGTCAATCAGTCAATAATAACCTGATTACCAATCCAAATGATGACACTATGGAGTTTATTGAGGATGAAGGTGGAAATAAGTAATCCTTACCTTCTTTTAATTGAATGAATCGCTGCAAAGCTATTTACTAATTAAGAATCGAAAATAACTGAATACAATTAATTTTCGATTTTGCATTTGACTCAACAAAAATGAATACCATTAATAAATTTTTCGCGCTTTTTATTTTAGCGTTTTTATGTACTCCCCTATTTGCTCAACCCGGAGATGATCTACCTTCTGAAGAAGTAGAGATCATCAAAGACTTTGAAGCTGCGCTGGAGGAGTCTAACCGACTTGACCTCAAACCAGAATTACCAGACGTTGACAGCGCCTCTCGTAGTTTACTTTATACTATCCCCAGCAAAACGATCTCTGTCGAATACCTTCCTCCGAAGATTCGCCCAATCGCTATGCGCCGGGATCGTGTGCCGGACACTTATAAAGGCTACGCCAAACTAGGTTATGGTATCCCTTCTTCTCCCTATGCGGAACTCTCTTATCATACCGGAGATCCTGAACGTTATGAAATAGGCTTGAATGCGCTGCATCATAGTGCAAACTTTAAAGAAGTTGAAAATCAACGGTTTTCTTTTACTGACCTTGGGATTGACGGAACTTACTATAACGAAGAAGGTTTTGCTGTAAAAGGAGATATCGGCTTCAAAATGGACCAGGTGCATTTTTATGGTTATGATGATGAAGAGCAAACTTACGAAAGAGATCGTGTTCGTCAACAATTCAACACCTTTACACTGGGTGGTAAATTATTCAACGGAGAGAGAACGGTAGGTGATATCAATTACCATGCAGGCTTTGACTTTTATTCTCTTAGTGATAATTATGCTTCAGGGGAAACTAACCTGGATATTGATTTAGGCGTTACGAAATGGTTTAACGACCAGCATGAGCTTACGGTAAATATCGTAACAGATTTCACCACTTTTGAAGATACTGCAAAACAGAAGATCAACAACTTCTACTTAATGCCGCATTTCACTTTTCATGGGGATGCCTTCAAAGTAAAAGTTGGTGCTAACTTTACCTCAAATGATGATATCTTCAAAGTATTCCCAAATGTAGAAGCTGCAGTTAATGTAGTGGGTAATAAGCTGATGGCTTTCGCTGGAGCGGATGGTAATCTATATAAAAACAGCTTTAAAGCGCTTACGGATTATAATCCCTTCTTAGTGAGCCGCCCTGAAATCAGAAACTCTAGTTATTATGATTTCTATGGAGGTATCCGAGGAAACTTATCCGTTGTAGATTATAAAGTACAAGCAGGATTCAAAAGAGTTGATGACTTAGCAACTTTCCTGACTAGTCCTACTGATAGCCTTCGCTTTGCAGCTGTTTATGATACGACCGATATTGTTTACCTTAAAGGTACCCTGAACTCTTCTCCAGTTAAAGGTCTGGAACTAATCGGTACTGTTGGAATCAACAATTATTCTCCTAATAATTTTGATAAAGCATGGCATCTTCCAGCATTAGAAATTAATGCAGCCGTAATCTACACCACTTTGGAAGATAAATTAAGATTACGCGGAGACCTGTTTATTGAGAATGGTGTTCCATTTATCAATGACGCCGGAGAAGCAGATAATTTAAATGGACTTTTTGATCTAAGCTTAGGCGCCGAATATCAAGCTACCAAAAACGTTGGTATTTTCTTCCAGCTAAATAATCTCGCCAATAACAGGCGACAACGCTGGTCTAATTATCCAACCTACGGTATTAATGTACTCGGAGGTATCACCGCCCGATTCTAGTTATAACTAAATGAGCGGTTTAGAAAAAGTACTTTTCTAAACCGCTCAC
>JAHDHW010000280.1 GCA_020631105.1 Saprospiraceae bacterium
AGCCGGTTTGGCTTAATCCAAGACCGTCTCGTCCTCTCCATTCACAACGACAGCGCTTTATGTATCAATGACCGCCCTACGGAAGAATTCCGCTCTAGTACGAGCATTCTCCAGCAGCACTCACTTGACGCTCCCACTAGTTCAGGCTACGTCACGACCAAAGTCCGCCTCCAGCTTTCCTGATCCGCAATGTCTGGTGTCACTACCAGATTCTTTATTTATCCTGTAACTTACTAGTTTCCTGAGAATTTCATACATTTGAATAATTCATATGAAAAATGAAGACTCACTACAAGAAGAAGTTGAAGCGGCTGAAGCAATCAGACAACAAATGTTTCCTGACGCTGGTGCGCTTTTTTTAGCAGGATCAATAATACGTGGGGAAGGTAACGAACATTCAGACCTGGATATCGTAGTGGTTTATGAGCATCTGTCAGCCGCTTACAGAAGTTCCTTCAAATTCGCTCGCTGGCCCGTCGAAGTCTTTGTCCACGACCCATCCACCTTAGCTTACTTTTTCGCTGAGAATGATAGAAAAAGAGGTGTTCCATCTCTCGCGACAATGATAAGCGAAGGACTGGAACTTCCTGGACGTACGAAGCTATCAACCTCATGCAAGAAAATGGCAAATACAGTGTTAGCGCAGGGACCTGAGCCTTGGGATCAAACTGACACCGATGCGTCTCGTTATGCAATAACCAATTTAGTCGACGATATACGACAACCTCGTTCATATACTGAACTAATAGCCATCGGTGCTGAGCTTCATCGCACACTTGCAACACATGTGTTTCGTACGCGAGGTATGTGGTCAGCAAGTGGAAAGATGATTCCTCGGCAATTGGAACGAGTAATGCCTGAGATAGCAATCATCTGGCAAGATTGTTTTACGACATTGTACAAAGCTGGCGACAGCGATAATTTAATTTCGATGGTTGAGGAATTACTAGAGCCTGATGGCGGTTTTTTGTTCGAGGGCTATACCCAATATGCACCCGCTAGCTGGAGATCCAACGGTGACGCCTAACGAGTCGCATTGAGTCATCACAGTGACATTGCACTCCTTACGCTATCGCTCCAGTTGCACAAAATCATATGCAAAATATACGCAATGTCAGCCGTACCACTCCCCGACTTCGTTACCAAAAAAACACTAGGCTGTCCGCTTAACCCAATCCTGTCCTGATAGATCCTCCACGAATGTTTGCTTTACCGATTTTAGCGAGTTTGGCAGTATTTTGGCTTCAACTAAGTTTCATGTACGATGACAGACATAATCTATTAGTTGTTGCGCATAAATACCATTGTAATAACAGGCGAACGAGTGCAAGTGAGAAAGCAATATAAAGGATCCTGTTTGTGCGGCGCTGTATCGTTCTCTGTAGGTAGCTTTAGTGAGCGTGCTGCTAATTGTCACTGTTCAATGTGCCGTAAGTTTCATGGTGCGGCATTTGGAACCTTAGTTGGCGTTGATGGGCTTATCTGGACCTCTGGCAAGGAGCTTCTTAAGGAATTCACTGCGTCAAACGGATCTATACGTACGTTTTGCTCGGAATGTGGCTCTGGAATAGGCTTCCGGGTCAAGGGGGCTGCTTTCGAAGAAATTGAATTAGCAATTGCTTTGTTTGATGATGAAATCCCCGTTCGAATTGATGCGCAAATTTATACCAAATACAAGGCAAATTGGTGTGACCTACAAAGCGACCTCAGTAACTTTCCCGAAGGCCGCGTCTGATAATTAGTCTAGAACTATGAATAGGTATCGCAAAAAATCACCTTGAATCACAGGAATAAATTCGTGGCTGGAATAGGCGTTCTAGTAATGACGAAGTCCTCTAACGCCAGATCGATATACTCGCTACCAGAAGCTGAGCACTAAAAACTAGCAACGGTGCCGCTAGAGATTTCAGTACAATAGAATAAACTCTTGGATTAAATTGTTCGCCAAGTTTCTTCATCATTACCGCTACAGAAAACTTGGTCGCGCAAAGACTAAATATCGCACAGAAAACAAAAACAATTGCGTCGACTTCAGTTCCCATAAAAATATAACTACTACCAATTGTGAACCAGAAAATATAAGGCCCTGGGTTTAGGATATTTATTTTCACTGCTGTCACCAAACTAGAGGCTTCTATCTTGCTATCCGTAGGATCTACGACACTCGGTCCCTTTACAATCTTGTAGGCCAGATAAGCTAAATAGATCGCCCCAAACGCTGAGATAGCTGAAATGAACCATTCAATATCATTTAGCTGAAACGTAAATAGCAACACCAGTAATATTATTGGACCATCTGTTACGATGGGGGCCAAACTTGCAAGAAAGCCACTTTTTATGCCTTTAGACATAGTTTGATGAATCACAAAGACCCCTAGCGGCCCGGGCTTAACCCCAGACGCTACACCAAACGTCAAAGCGGCAAATACAAAATACATAAATTACCTAATTGGCTAGCTCAGCTTCACTAAAGCAGCACCGAGCAATTTTTATTAAAACAAAACCGACAAAGCTAATAGGCGAATATTGCTAGCTTGCGGACGTGACGTAAACCTAATCCCGCTGTGAAATGACACTTTCGCTGGGACCTGAACCAAAGATGCACCTCAGTTTCAGGCCATCTCTGGATATAGATTAAAAGCTTAGATCACCCTATTGGGGGATGTGCTCGAGTCCATAGTGACGCAAACTAATAGGGATTCACCAAAATCAAAGATTGCTTTAATCAGTTAAACTAACCAGAGAAACCTAAATGAAGCCTAATATTCTTGCCATAATTCTAATAACATTTTCTCTACTGTTATCCGCATGCGCAACTAAGTCGGCAGAAGATCTATTTATTGAAAACAGCGGTCAGAAACAGTTAACATCAGAACAGCTTTCCACAATTTTGGATGGAAATACAGTTCGATGGGCTGATGGATCACACGTCTACTACAACGGTTCAGAAATACGGGCTCTAGATTCAGACGGAAATCCTATGGTTGGAATCATAAGCTTTGAAAATGACCTGCATTGCAGAAGCTGGGGTGGCGGAGAAAAGTGCTCATCAGTTTACGCGGTAGGTGGCGATGACAAGTTAGCTTTTTATGTTGACGGAAAATCTGATAGCTCCGGCGGAGAAGTTGTGGTTATCCCAGGGAACCCTCAAAGCTTATAAAAAAGCGCTACATTTCTAACTTAGAAAACTACAAAAGTGCACTTTTTCCAATGATTAAAATCAATGCAAACGTAAAGTTGATCTTTTGCGCTGTTCTTCAGTATTAAATTTATACGTCGCAAATCTAAACCAGCGATAGATCTGACAGTTGACAGGAAATCAGAACGTGGACGCATCCCTCGATCTGCTTTCTTGTCAACTTCTGCTCAGACTAACTATTTAGTCGCACAAATCGTATACATTAGTCGCACACTATCTGCGCTGGAGGTATCAGCTGTATTCTATGCACTAAGAAAGCTTAATTAGGCCGTCTCTTCTAGGACAATGTTGGGGTAAATTGACGTTCCAAGCTAACCTGAATTTTTCGAGAGTTCGAATAAACGCGAAGCCGGGATCGCTTTGGTGATTCTCAACTCCAAGTAATGCAGATTCGGGAAAGGCATGATGATTTCCATGCCAGTTTTCTCCAAACGCAAGCCAACTTAAGTAGGGCAAGTTATATCCCTGGACTGGTAATTTATCGATAATCCAAATCTGCTCACCTCTTCTATGAGCAAAATGCCCCACAACCCAATGACCAGTTAGTGAAACGAATACTCTCAGTCCAATTCCAATGCCAACCAAGCTCCATCCACCTAGAAGAAATAAAAATATTCCAATCGGAATTTGCTGCAACATCCAGGTCTTCTCAAGCCAAAGGTAAAATCTGCTTTTAGAAACGGAGTCTTCCAATACAAACTTAGGTGGATGATCTAGGTAAAAAGTGCAATGCAGTTGCCACCATGCGTCTTGCCAGAAACCCGATGCATGTGAGGGGAAAGCCGGACACTTCCGTTGTCGCTGATGCCAATCTCTGGCGTCATGTAGGTAGATCATACCGATGGGGCCTGCCATTCCTACCAATACTCCGAGATACACCAAACAGTATTCCAACCACTTCGAAGTCTCGAACGATTTGTGAATTAGCAGACGATGCATCCC
>JAHDHW010000075.1:0-15258 GCA_020631105.1 Saprospiraceae bacterium
CCATGGACTCAGGACTGGTATAAACCTGACCCTTACTTCGAGGAACTTCATGGTCAAAAAATGCTAAACGGATATCCGATTGAAAACTTTACCGGCAAAGCACAACTCCGTCGTTATGGCGGTGACCTTCAGGGAGTCCTTGACAAAGTGGATTACTTAACAGCTTTAGGTATTACCGCAGTATATTTCAACCCTCTAAATGATGCGCCCTCTTTACACAAATATGATCCTCGTCATTGGCGTCATATTGATCGTAACTTCGGCCCCTCTCCGGCAGAGGACAAAGCAATGATTGACGGAGAAACTCCAAACGAGCCCTCAACCTGGCAGTTCACAAATGCAGATAAATTATTCCTCGAAGTTCTGAATGCACTACATGAAAAGGGGATTCGTGTAATCCTGGATTACTCCTGGAATCATACTGGCAAAGAATTTTGGGCAATAAAAGATATCGAAGAAAAAGGAAAAGAATCGGAGTTTTACGAATGGTACGCCATCAAACAATTAGATGATCCGACTACTCCGGAAAATGAATTTTCTTATAAAGGTTGGGCAGGAGTCCCCAGCCTTCCGGAAATACAAAAAACAGTTACGCACGATACCATCAACTACGTTCATGCTCATGAGGGCAACCTAAAAAGCGAGGCAGCAAAACAGCATATTTTTAATATCACCAAAAGATGGCTCGACCCCAATGGAGATGGCGATCCTTCTGATGGCGTAGACGGCTTTCGACTTGACGTTGCAGGAGAAGTTGGGGTAGATTTCTGGAAAGAATATCGCAAAGAGGTGAGAGCAATAAATCCGGATGCTTATCTGATTGGAGAAATATGGTGGGAGCAATGGCCGGATAGATTACTCAACCCCAAACCATTCTTGCAAGGTGACATATTTGATGCAGTAATGAATTATCGTTGGTACCGAGCAGCCAGGCACTTCTTTAATCAATCTCCGAATAAAATTCCGGTTTCTGAATTTATCGACAGCCTCCAGTCCTTTACCTCTGATCTGCGACCTCAGAATACTTACGCCATGATGAACCTTACTGCCAGCCATGATGTCCCCAGATTCGCAACTTCGATTTTTAATAAAAACAAATACAAGGTAGGTACCAACCCTTATGAAGGTAACGACTACAAAATTCATAAACCTGATGCGACCACCTATGAAACTATGCGTTTAATCCTGATCCAGCAATTCACTTATATGGGATCACCACATATCTGGGCGGGAGATGAAATGGGTATGTGGGGAGGCGATGATCCTAATTGCCGAAAACCTTTGATCTGGAAAGATTACGATTTCGAGCCAGAAACATATCATCCTTTAGGGTATCAACGCCCTACCAGTCCAGTAAAATTTGATGATAACTTATTTAGTTTTTACCAGAAGCTTATTCAAATTCGAAAAGCAAATACATCCTTAGTAAAAGGAGACATCAAATATTTACTTATTGACGACACAGAGGAAACACTAGCCTACAAAAGATCAACTGATTCTGAAGAAACAATAATTGTCTTTAACGCAAGTATGACTGATAAGTCTGTTCTCTTGAACACTATCAAAGAAGGTAAATACCAAGACTTGTTGAATAATAGAAAGATAGAAATGAATCAAAACGGCCTTTCTATCGAATTACCAGCCAGAAGTGCAGCAATTATTAAAGAAACGGATTTAGCCTCTGGTAATTAATGTGGTTATCAAATTAGTTGTTATTTTTATGAAGACTATCACTTCTGAACAACTTTACCTGATAAAAAAGGGAAAGGAAACGCTCTTCTTATACCGATCAGGTCTAACTCACATTTATTTCCTGTTTCTTATACTTCATTAGATTGAAAACATCAGCTAATTAAATATAAACTTAATATGAAACAATTAGTCTCTATTCTTATACTGGTGCTCTTATCCAGCCCTGTATTATTATTTAGTCAAAGGACCATTAGTGGTATCGTCACAGACGCAGAAACGGGGGAGCCACTGATCGGAGCCAATATAGTCGTAGAAGGCACAGCCAATGGAGCTGCCACCGATTTTGATGGTAACTATACCCTAAGGGTTTCGGAAGATGAAGCAAGCAAAAATCTAGTATTCAGTTATACTGGATACACTACACTTACTCTAGCAATTGGTCCATCTAACGTTATGGATGTACAATTAGGTTCGGGAAGTATTCTCGACGAAGTTGTCGTCATCGGATACGGAACAGTCAAAAGAGAAGATGCAACTGGTTCTGTCCAAAGTGTAACGTCAGAGGATTTCAACCGGGGTGCTATTACCTCGCCACAAGAACTATTATCTGGAAAAGTTGCTGGAGTACAGATCAGCACGGGCGGTGATCCAGGCGGTGGTTCAACAATAAGGATTCGCGGAGGTTCCTCTCTGAGCGCATCTAACGATCCCTTGATTGTCATCGATGGTGTCCCTATCGCTCCTGGAAACGTCTCTGGTGGTCGAAATCCACTAAACCTGATTAATCCTAATGACATTGAGAGCATGACCGTTCTTAAGGATGCGTCTGCTACCGCAATCTATGGATCACGTGCTTCCAACGGAGTAATCATCATCACCACTAAAAAAGGGAAACTTGGAAAAAAGATAAGTGTCAACTATAATGGTAATATTGGTTTCAGTTCTCGCGCCAATGAAGTAGATGTACTTGACGCCACTGCTTATCGGGCCATGATTGAAGAACGTTTCGAAGAATCTCACCCTTCCAGAGAAATTCTTGGTGACGCAAGTACCGACTGGCAATCCGAAATTTATCAGACCGCCCTTTTCCATGATCATAATGTAAATATCTCCGGAGGTATTGGCCCAGTCCCCTATCGGGTATCTTTAGGTTATACGGACAAAGAAGGTATTCTATTGACCGATCAGTTTCAACGTACCACTGTTGGTGTTAACCTGACGCCTGGTTTTTTGGATAACAGACTCCAGATAAATGTTGGGTTCAAAGGAAGTTTCTCTGATAACAACTTCGCTGATCGCGGAGCGATTGGCAATGCGGTCCGAATGGATCCAACTCAAGCGACTACCGTTGACAGTGAGCTTTATGGTGGATATTTCACCTGGCTACAATCCAGCGGTAACGGCCAGCCAAACGGACTCGCGCCTACTAATCCCCTTGCTTTATTATTTATGAAGGAAGACGTTTCTGATGTGCAACGCTATATCGCAAGCGCAACGGTTGACTATCGTTTTAGTTTCTTGCCGGAGCTCAGAGCAAACTTAAACTTAGCATTAGATCGTAGCATGGGAGAAGGACGTGTGGATATACCGACTAGCGCAGCTTTTGTTTTCAATCCTGTTGAAGAAGATGGCGGTGTGATGAATACTTACAGCCAAACGAGAGAAAATGATTTACTTGAATTTTACCTTAACTACGTCAAAGAAATCGATGATCATAAAGTTGACCTTATGGGAGGATACTCCTGGCAACATTTTCTGGATAAAAGTGAATTTTCTAATTCGAACTTTTCCGGTTCTGACGCATCAGCAGGAGAAGACCAGGGAGAGCTTTACTTATTATCCTTGTTTGGAAGATTAAATTATTCTTTCCAGAATAAATATCTTTTGACATTAACACTACGTCGTGATGGTACCTCCAGATTCTCTCCGGACACGCGTTGGGGACTTTTCCCGGCCGCCGCTTTTGCCTATAAAATTCTTGATAAGCAAGAAGGTTTGCTCAACAACCTTAAACTTCGTTTAGGTTATGGTATTACCGGACAACAAGATGTGGGAGGCTTCTATATTTCCCAGGCACGGTATCTCTCTAGTTTCGAAAACGCTACCTATCCATTTGGAGGGACGCCATTCATTACCCTTAGACCAGAAGGTTATGATGCAGATATCAAATGGGAGGAGACCACTACTTATAATGTAGGGTTGGACTTTGGATTTTGGAATGATCGCGTATACGGCTCTATCGACTATTATCGTCGCGAGACTAAGGACCTGATCAATTTCATTCCAGTGCCTGCAGGTACTAATTTCGCAAATGCAATTGTCACCAATGTTGGTGACCTCGAAAATACCGGAGTGGAGTTCGCACTTAACCTTAATCCGATAAAGAAAAAAGACCTCTACTGGGATTTTGGATTTAATGTCGCGATGAATAATAATAAAATCACTCGTTTGACCGCAACGGAAGATCCTTCCTATGTCGGAGTACTCACCGGTGGTATCGGCGGTGGCGTTGGTAACACTATTCAAATTCATTCTGTTGGTTCGCCTGCTAGTTCTTTTTATGTCTACGAACAAGTTTATGACGAAACGGGAAATCCAATTGAAGGAGAATACGTAGATCGAAATGGGGATGGCATGGTGACACCGGATGATCGTTATCAAAATGAGAATCCAGCACCAGATGTTTTACTTGGCTTTACTTCAATGTTGACCTATAAAGACTTCGAACTATCTTTTGCAGGTCGTGGTAATTTTGGCAACTACGTTTACAATAATATTCACTCAGAGAGAGGTACCTTTCAGGATGTTTATCAATCTACGAGGTATTTAACTAACATTCATACTCATGCCTTCGAAACTAATTTCGAGAGCCAGCAACTCTTTAGTGATCTGTACCTTTATGATGCCTCGTTTTTAAGAGTGGACCACATTACGTTGGGCTACAATTTTAGAAATCTGGCAAATAACAAAATTAGTTTGCTTAAAGTATTCGCAGTTGTTCAAAACCCTTTTGTAATCACAGGATATGAAGGCTTGGACCCAGAAGTTTTTGGAGGAATCGATGGAAATATTTATCCACGTTCAAGAACCTTTTTATTTGGTGTGAATTTAAATTTATAAGCCCTGGTTAAAATAATTTGAAATGAAAAATACGCATAATAAAATCTCGCTTTTTTTACTAGTCATCGCACTAACGTTTACTGCCTGCTTTGACGACCTCAATACTACACCGCTTGATCCGGATGAGATTACCTCTGAAACGGTTTTTAAAGATCCAGCATCTTACAAACAATTTCTTGCTAAGATTTATGCAGGACTTGCATTAAGTGGTCAACAAGGTCCTGCGGGTCAACCAGACATCTCAGGTATAGATGAAGGTTTTTCTACTTACCTGAGACAATACTGGAAAGCGCAGGAATTATCAACCGATGAAGCAATCATCGCCTGGAACGATGGCAACATCCATGATTATGAGCAACAAGATTGGGATGCCGCTAACGAATTTGTTACCGCGATGTACAATCGTATCATGTACCAGGTTTCTTTAGCAAATGAGTTCATCAGAGAATCTACGGATGCGAAACTGGATGATCGCGGCATCGACGGAACTGTTCGGCAGGAAATGCCAGTATTTCGTGCGGAAGCAAGATTCTTAAGAGCTTTTAGCTACTGGCACGGATTAGATATGTTTCGCAATATGCCATTCGTAACTGAAGAAGATCGCATTGGTGCTTTCTTTCCGGAGCAAACTAATCCGGATGCCTTGTTCACATATATTGAATCAGAATTACTAGCGATTGAATCAGAATTGGCTGCACCACGTTCTAACGAATACGGTCGGGTTGATCAGGCTGCAGCGTGGATGTTGCTTGCCAAACTTTATCTAAACGGAGAAGTCTACACCGGACGAAGCTATTACGATCAGGCTGTAGAATATTCTGAAAAGGTAATTAATGCCGGCTTTTCAATTGAACAGGATTATCAGGCAAACTTCCGGGCAGATAACAATCTCTCCTCTGAGATCATTTTCCCGGTAGTATTTGACGGTGAAGTATCCCAAACCTGGGGAGGAATGACTTTCGTTATCCATGCCGGAGTCGGTGGCTCAATGGACCCTGCAGATAGTGGTATTGATAATGGCTGGGGTGGTACGCGAACTACCAGTACACTCGTTGAAAAATTTGACACCATCAATGATAAACGTGCTCTCTTTTATACAGATGGTCAAAGCCTGGAAATTGAAAGTGTAGCAAGTTTTACCGATGGTTACGCAATCGTCAAATTCACCAATCTAACGACGAGCGGTGACCCTGGTTCTAACCTCACTTTTCCTGATACGGACTACCCGGTCTTCCGTTTAGCAGACGCTTACCTGATGTATGCAGAAGCATTCCTACGTGGAGGCAATGGTAATATTGATGATGCGCTGCTTTACATCAATGAGCTTCGCGAACGCGCCTTCGGCGACTCCAATAGCAACATCAGCTCCGCTGATTTAACGCTGGATTTCATCATTGATGAACGAGCTCGTGAATTATACTGGGAAGGTCATCGCCGGACAGACTTAATTAGATATGGGCAATTTAGTGAAACGTCATACTTATGGCCGTGGAAAGGAAGTACTGCAGAAGGAGAATCCCGGCCTGCGTTTTATGATGTGTTTCCGATTCCATCTACTGATTTAGCAGCTAATCCAAACCTAAGTCAGAATACAGGTTATTAATTTTCATAAGTCATTGGTCATAAGTCATGTGGAAAAATACGCCCATGACTTATGACTCATGACTCATGCCCCTTCTACTACCTCCATCTCAATCTGACGTTTCGCCAAATCAGTAGAGATAATTTTCACCCGTACTGGATCTCCCATTTTTAACTCTTTCTTAGTCCGAAGTCCAACTGCCTTTAAGCGGCTATCTTCCAAATCAAAAGGCTCTCCGAATTTATCAAAGCCAATTAAGCCTTCCGCCTTGCTATGATCTAGCTCTACGAAAATTCCTCGGTCAATCATTCCCGAGATATGCCCATCAAATACTTGTCCGATATGTTCTTCCATAAACTGGACCTGTTTGTATTTCACCGACTCTCGTTCGGCCTCCATAGCCTTACGTTCTTGCAAGGAAATGTGTTTATTCTTTTCTTCAAGATTAACTTTATTCTCGCGGTAGCTACCCTTGAGGTTTTTCTCCAGGATGCGGTGCGCCAGCACATCAGAGTAACGTCGGATCGGCGAAGTAAAATGACTATAATAATCAAAGCTTAGACCATAGTGCCCAATATTATCCGAAGTATATTCGGCCTTTGACATCGTACGTATAGCTATGGGTTCCAACATCCGAAGTGCCGGATCTTTGCGTGCAGCTTTGGCCAGAGCGTTATACGAATTCGCTATGTCGCTTGGTGTATTAAACTTAATATCAAAATCAAGTTCTTTAGCAAATCTGGCAAGGTCAGCTACTTTATCCGCATTTGGTAAATCGTGTACCCGATAGACAAAAGGAATCTCTCTCCCCTCTTCTTTTCCTTTGTTATAGATAAATTCTGCAACCTCCCGATTCGCCAACAACATAAAATCTTCGATTAAAAGGTGGGCCTCCTTTCGCTCTTTTACATATACTTCTACAGGGTCGCCATTATCATCTAATCTGAATTTCACTTCATCTGCCTCAAAGGCGATTGCCCCATCCTTAAACTTTTTACGTCGTAAAACTTTTGCCAGACGATCCAGTTCTTTAATTTCCTTAATAAACTCTCCCTCCCCTGCTTCCAGGATTTCCTGCGCCTCTTCGTACGCAAATCTACGATCAGAATGCGTAATCGTCTTTCCAAACCAACGGTTGACAATCTTATTCTTTTGATCAAACTCGAATACTGCAGAGAAGGTATATTTATCTTCGTGCGGCCGTAATGAACAGAGTTCATTGGATAAGCGCTCAGGTAGCATTGGTAAAACCCGGTCCACCAAATAAACAGAAGTTGATCTGGAGAATGCTTCTTTATCTAATGCGGTTCCTGATTTTACGTAATGTGTTACATCGGCGATATGTACGCCAACTTCAATATTCCCGTTTTCCAGATACTTCAGGGATAAAGCATCATCAAAATCTTTAGCTGTTTCCGGATCAATCGTGAAGGTTGTCGTTGTTCGCATATCTCTTCGTACCTCGACTTCTTCCGGAGTTATTTCACCAGAAAGCGCAGCAGCCTCTGCAAGCACATCCTCCGGAAAATCCAGATTAAATCCATTGGAAATGAGGATAGCTTTCATTTCTATATCATGACTTCCCACTTCTCCAAGGACGGAAGTAACTTCGCCAATCGGGCTATGATTTTTCTTGTTGTGCCATTTTTTGACTCGAACGATTACTTTCTCTCCATCCCGTGCTCCTTTGGTATCTTCATGATCTATAAAAATATCAACGGGCATATTCATTTTGTCCGGAATGACAATGGCGTATTTTTTAGAAGAGCGGAGTGTTCCTATAAAGTAGTCTGTCGCTCTTTGAAGGACTTTTATGACTTCTCCCTCCGGTCGTCGCCCACTCTTAGCATAAGCGGATACTTCTACTTTATCTCCATTGAGCGCAGTATTGACATACTTAGCGGGGACGTATATATCTTGCTCCAGCTCGTCAACAATCACAAAGCCCGCTCCTCTCTGGGTCATATCAATTCGACCGACGTAAGTCTTGCGATCTTCTTTATATTTTTCGCTGCGTTCTAAGCGGAAGGAGCCATCACCGAAATGATAGAGTTTGCCATCATTGGCTAGTTTAGTCAGTGCATCATGCACAGAGTCTTTATTATTTGCAATCTTTAGTTTTTTGATTGCTTGTTTGGCATTAAGTCGTTTTTTGGGATGTCTTCTAAAAAGCTTTTGGAGTTCAATTTTGAGAAAATGAGCATTCAACTTTCTACCCTTCGTCTTCGATTTCTTATTTCTCGACATGTTTAGTTTTAGTTAGTTAAGTTTAAAATTTTAATTGTTTGAGTGACTACTTAGGAAGGAAATCTTTACCTATATCAATCTTCTTCCGAACGGATAATTTCGCCGGTCGGTAAAATTTCAAGATTGAAGGATGTGCTGGTGGAAGCGTCGTAAGAAGTAGCGTTTGCAGTTGTTTTTCCAGAGACCACGTAAATAATCCAATCTTCCTCGATAGTCGCTACTGATTGTAATAACACACTTCCATCAGAATAGGTTCCCGCAATAACTTTTCGGTCAATTAAATCTCCATTCTTCAGGAAAGTAGCTAATACGTATTGATAGTTCAGCAGTTCAGCACGCCAGTAAATAACCGCAAAAAACTCGTGTGTCTTTGGAATCCGTAAACAAGGAACAAACTCCGTCAACTCATCGACTGTTTCTAATTCCTCGATTGGTAGGATAAATTGTTCAATCAAATGACTGGAAAGCGGGCCATTCTCCCGACTAAAGGTTACAGCAGACTCCTCTGTAAGTGTAACCGGAAGATCAATTTCCGGGAATACCTCTAAAAAATGGCCAAAATTTAATTTCTCATGTGCTTTCATCTAATAATTTTTCCACAAATGTACGATAAAGTCAATAATAGTTTTGGGGGCTTAACTGGCTATTCAAAGATGCATGCCGCTTCTTTAGAATAATTCTAAATAAATCACAAGTACTTGGGATAGAAGAACTTTAATTGGGCTTTTCCTTTATAATAGATAGATTTGTAAGCATTCGAAAAATAACAAACACTCGTACCTAATCAATTTACTTGAGCGAGTATTTTTCACCAAATTACTATCAAAACAAACAAAATGAGTTGGTTTTCAAAATTCTTAGGGTCATCAATCGGACGTAAACTCCTAATGAGTCTTACTGGTCTGTTTTTGATCTCTTTCTTACCTGTACACTTAGCAGGTAATCTACAGCTACTGGCAGGCGATGGCGGAGAAGCCTTTAATACCTATGCTGAGTTCATGACCACGAATCCTTTAATCAAGTTTATTTCCTACGGTTTGTACTTTTTCATTCTGTTGCATACCTTCCTTGGAGTACGTATCTGGTTAAGGAATCGTAGTGCAAAAGGATCTAAATATGCTGTTTCAAGTACTGGCACTTCTTCCTTTTCTTCCAGAAATATGGCTTGGTTAGGCATTATCATTTTTGCTTTCCTTGTTTTACACCTCTATCAGTTCTGGTTAAAAATGAAGATGGGAGTCTTAGAAAAAGTAAATGTTGCTGGTTTGGACGAACCAGTGAATAATCTCTATGCACCAGTTGAAGCTGCCTTTACTGATCCAATTTATGTTATCATTTATGTCATTGCCATGATTGTTATTGGTTTTCACCTTTGGCATGGGTTCCAATCTTCTTTCCAGACGTTGGGGCTCAATCATAAAAAATATACCCCGGTGATTAAAGGCCTGGGAGCGATCTACTCTATAGTAGTACCTCTAGGATTTATCGTTATTCCGATTGTATTTTATTTAAGACATGCTATGTAAGATCTAACCTATATTGGTTGGATTCAACATTGATAAATTTTGATTTTATGAAACTCGATGCTAAAATACCTGCTGGATCACTAGAAGAGAAATGGACGAAATACCGTTCAACGATGAATCTGGTTGCTCCAAATAATAAAAGAAGAATTGATATAATCGTTGTAGGTACTGGTTTGGCTGGTGCCTCAGCTGCTGCCACACTTGGTGAGCTTGGTTATAATGTAAAAGCTTTTACTTTTCATGATAGCCCGCGACGTGCACACTCCATCGCAGCACAAGGTGGTATAAACGCTGCAAAAAACTATCAGAATGATGGTGATAGCGTTTACCGTCTATTTTACGATACTATTAAAGGTGGTGATTACCGCTCTCGTGAGGCAAATGTACATCGTTTAGCTGAAGCAAGTCGTAACATCATTGACCAATGCGTTGCTCAAGGGGTTCCTTTTGCACGTGAATATGGAGGACTACTGGCTAACCGTTCATTCGGTGGTGTACAAGTAAGTCGAACTTTTTATGCGAGAGGTCAAACTGGCCAACAACTATTACTTGGTGCTTACCAATCTTTATCTCGACAGATCACTCTTGGAAAAGTAGAGATGTACAACCGACATGAAATGCTTGACTTAGTATTGATGGACGGTAAAGCACGCGGCATCATCGCCAGAAATTTACTAACCGGTAAATTAGAGCGCTTCGCGGCACATTGTGTTGTAATCGCAACAGGGGGGTATGGTAATGTCTTTTATCTTTCTACTAATGCAATGGGCTCTAATGTAACTGCGGCATGGAAATCTGTTCGTCGTGGTGCCTTAATGGCAAACCCTTGTTACACACAAATCCACCCAACCTGCATCCCGGTATCTGGCGATTACCAATCTAAGTTGACGCTGATGTCAGAGTCCTTACGGAATGATGGACGGGTATGGGTACCTAAAACTGTAGAAAATGCTGAAGCGATCCGATCAGGTAAAAAGACCGGACTAGATATCGCAGAAGGAGATCGGGATTATTACCTCGAAAGACGTTACCCTGCTTTTGGAAACCTCGTTCCTCGAGACGTAGCTTCCAGAGCTGCCAAAACAGCCTGTGACGAAGGTAAAGGTGTTAGCCCTACTGGATTAGCTGTTTTCCTTGACTTCTCCGCAGCAATTCAACGTTACGGAAAATCAAAAGCACATTCCACCGGAATGCATAATCCAAGCGATGCTGAAATTACGAAACTAGGTCGTGCCGTCATCAAAGAAAAATACGGTAACCTTTTCCAGATGTATGAAAAAATCACTGGTGAGGATCCATATGTATATCCAATGAAAATTTACCCTGCTGTCCACTATACGATGGGTGGTGTATGGGTAGACTATAACCTGGAGACTAATATCCCTGGTTTATTTGCCCTTGGAGAAGCCAACTTCTCTGATCATGGTGCAAACCGTCTCGGTGCTTCCGCTTTAATGCAAGGTCTAGCAGATGGATACTTTGTTATCCCTTATACTATCGGCCAATTCTTATCCAAAGAAATCCGAACACCTCAAATTGAGACCTCTGCACCAGAGTTTGAAAAAGCGGAACAAGAAACACGTGATTTATTAGAGCGTTTGGTTTCTGTTAAAGGAACACAATCTGTTGAAAGCTTTCACCGGCGCTTAGGCAAGATCATGTGGGAGTATTGCGGTATGTCACGTAATGCCGAAGGCTTGAAAAAAGCACGCAAGATGGTTCGTGAGCTACGCGAAGAATTCTACAACGATGTATTTATTCCAGGTACTGCCAATGAGTTCAACCCTGAGCTGGAAAAAGCAGGACGTGTTGCTGATTTCCTTGAGTTAGGTGAAGTGATGATTATGGATGCACTGGATCGTAACGAATCTTGTGGTGGTCACTTCCGTGAAGAATATCAAACGCCGGAAGGAGAAGCACTTCGTCGGGATGAAGAGTATGCTTATGTAGCCGCTTGGGAATGGGACGAAACCGAACCTAAAGTACATAAGGAAGAGCTTGTCTTCGAAAATGTTGAATTGAAAACTCGTAGTTATAAATAATCCACTTTGGTTCTTTCGTCGAACTTTCAAAGTGTACAAAATAATAGATCATGAAATTAACATTAAAAGTTTGGAGACAAAACGGTCCAAATGATAAAGGAAACCTAGAGACTCATCAGGTTGAAGCAAGTGAGCATATGTCTTTCCTAGAAATGATGGATGTCTTAAATGAAAATTTAATCTCTGAGAAAAAGACGCCTGTTGCTTTTGAGCATGATTGTAGAGAAGGTATCTGTGGTACTTGTAACATGGTGATCAATGGTCGTCCTCATGGTCCTCAAAAAGGAACAACCGTTTGTCAACTACATATGCGCGCTTTCAAAGATGGAGATACGATTGTTGTAGAACCCTGGCGCGCATCTGCTTTCCCGGTGATTAAGGATTTAGTGGTTGACCGCAGCCCGTTCGACCGCATTATTCAAGCAGGTGGATATATCTCTGTTAATACCGGACAAGCCCAGGATGCGAATGCTATTCCAATCGAAAAAGATTTAGCTTCTCAGGCTTTTGACGCTGCAACTTGTATTGGTTGTGGAGCCTGTGTAGCTGCCTGTCCCAATGGATCAGCAATGTTATTCACCTCTGCTAAAGTTGCGCACCTCAATATGCTGCCACAAGGAGAAGTAGAATCTTCTAAACGAGTCCTCAATATGGTCAATCAAATGGATGAAGAAGGATTTGGTATGTGTTCGAACGTTGGTGCTTGCGAAGCCGAATGTCCTAAAGAGATCTCGATTACAAATATTGCATTGATGAATAGAGAATACCTGACAGCTTCTTTAGCATCAAATACAACGACTTAGAATTTCAATACTCTTCGGAGTTTTTTAATAAAAAGTGCGTAGGAGTCTTTCTTACGCACTTTTTTTGTTTACTAAACATTTTTTGAAATTTAAGTACAAATAGGAAAATTGCTTTAACTCCTGCTGTACTATATTAATAGTAGAAAAAGCTTTATTTTCAGTCCAAATAAAACTCACAAATATGCAAAAGAAAATATTTCCATTATTCGCTATGCTCTTGATCTCTGGATCTTTGTTTGCACAAAACAAGGTCATGGTCTCAAAGTTAGCTGAGAAAATTGAATCTAAAGTAATCGAATGGAGAAGAGACTTCCACGAAAATCCTGAACTTTCGAATCGAGAATTTAAAACTGCCGAAAAAGTAGCCGCACATCTCAAAAGCCTGGGAATAGAAGTAACTACTGGTATTGCACATACCGGAGTAAAAGGAGTGCTTCGTGGCGGTAAGCCCGGTCCCGTTGTTGGTCTTAGAGCAGACATGGATGGCCTGCCTGTACGTGAAAGAGTAGATATCCCATTTGCCTCGAAAGTGACCTCTACGTATTTAGGCGCAGAAGTCGGTGTAATGCACGCCTGCGGACACGACACTCACGTAGCAATCCTTATGGGAGTTGCTGAAATTATGGCCGGCATGAAAAAAGACTTAGAAGGAACAATTGTCTTTATTTTTCAACCCGCTGAAGAAGGTGCTCCTCCAGGTGAAGAAGGAGGTGCTAAATTAATGATAAAAGAAGGCCTCATGGATAACCCCAAGATCGATGTCGTCTTTGGCTTACATATCAGCTCAGGTTTGGAGGTAGGCAAAATTCGGTACAAACCCGGCGGTGCACTAGCAGCCTCTGATCGTTTTGTCATCAAAGTAAAAGGGAAACAAACACACGGCTCTCGACCCTGGGCTGGTATTGATCCTATAACGGTCTCTGCCCAGATCATTATGGGATTACAAACTATCGTTAGTCGACAGTCTGAACTAACTAATGAGGCAGCTGTAATTTCAGTTGGAAAGATTACTGGCGGTGTCCGTAATAATATCATCCCAGAAGAATGTGAAATGATCGGGACTATTCGAACACTCGATACCGAGATGCAAAAAGATATTCATGAAAAAATCCATCGTACTGCAACTAATATTGCGGAAGCGAGTGGTGCAACTGCTGACGTAGAAATCAATATAGGCTATCCAGTAACTTATAATAATCCAGCACTAACTGCTGAGATGCTTCCTACTCTTTTTGAAACAGCCGGAGAGGAAAATGTTTTAGTATCCAAGGCAATCACAGGTGCGGAAGATTTTTCTTTTTATGCTCAGGAAGTCCCTGGATTATTTTTCTTCCTGGGAGGGATGCCTAAGGGAATGAGTCCATTTGATGCCGCTCCTCATCACACACCAGATTTTTACATTGACGAAAGCGGATTAGTCTTAGGCGTAAAATCACTAACTAATCTGGCGCTGGATTACATGAACGCAAATAGTAAATAAAGAATTAGCCATTAAGGAATGTTGAGTATTGGCTTCGGAGCGCCGTATGCAACATTCCTTAATTAATTCTTCCCAAGAAATACTTAACCAAAATTGATCGCTCCATGTTCAATACCTACTTCGAACTAGGGATAACTCATATCCTTGACCCCAATGCCTACGATCACTTACTTTTCATCGTAGCCCTTGTCGCTATCTACCAAATCAAAGAATGGAAAAAAGTAGCAATTTTGGTTACTGCTTTCACCCTCGGACATAGTATAACTTTAGCACTGGCAGCCTATGATGTAATCACTTTTGATCAACGAACGATTGAGATTCTAATTCCGATCACTATCCTGATTACAGCTTTATATAATATTTTTATAGCCTGGCAGGATCGGCAAGTGAACAGTAAAAGAGTTAATATCAATTACGCCCTGGCCGCCTTCTTCGGGCTGATCCACGGTATGGCATTTTCCAATCAACTCAAAGCAAGTCTCTTCCCTGGACAAGAGGATCGACTACTCACTCAATTGCTTGGATTTAACCTTGGGATAGAACTTGGACAGTTGATAATTGTTGCAGTTATATTAATCGTCTCCTTTATTGCGTTTAATGTATTGAAAATCAACCAGCGCTGGTGGATCATTGCACTATCATCAATTGTCGCTATCTTTGCTATAGACCTCTTGAGGGGATTAATCTCAGCGTGATCAAAGGTGTAACTCAAAGAAAAATCAAAAAACACCAACGCCCCATGACTTATGACTTATGACTTATGACT
>JAHDHW010000075.1:15358-17818 GCA_020631105.1 Saprospiraceae bacterium
ATGACTTATGACTTATGACTTATGACTCATTTAATCCATAACCTATGCACTTGATCAGTCTACTCTTAAATACTTTTTTTATGCTCGGAGCTACGCCTGCGACCACAACGCCTGCGGCTGCGCACGAATTTCATTTGAGTAAGTGCATGATAGAATATAGCCCCGCGGATGAAGCGCTACAGATTATGCTTCACGTTTATCTTGATGATTTGGAAGAAGCTTTACGGCAACAAGGTGCAGATAAATTGTTCCTTTGTACAGAGAAAGAAGACCCTAAAGCGGAGACCTATTTATACCGTTACCTTCAACAGGTTTTTCAACTAAATGTCAATGGTCAAAATGCAAGTTATTCTTTCGTTGGAAAAGAACAATCAGAGGACTTACAAGCAGTATGGTGTTATTTGGAAATCACTGATATTGAACAGGTAAAGCATATCGAAATGAATAACAGCCTGCTTATGGAAGTATTCGATGACCAAAAAAACATAGTCCATATAGTAGCTGCCAAAAATAACGAAGAGCATTTCCTTTTTCAAAAAGGGCATGAAACCGAACAAGCAAGCTTCGAATAATGTATACCTTAATTAAAAAAATATTCATCCTGCCGATTCGGTTTTACCAACTCGCCATTTCTCCTTTACTCGGGCCAAAATGTCGATTCCAACCAACGTGTTCGCATTATATGGTCGGGGCAATTATGGAGTGGGGAATTTTTCGAGGTACATGGATGGGACTTAAAAGAATCAGTAAGTGCCATCCGTGGGGCCCACATGGTCACGACCCTGTCCCGAAGCGAGGCAAAAAGTAAGCCTTAGATTATTTGTTTTACAAGCCCTCTTCGGGTACGCATTCCATTATCTTTGTCGGCCTACAAACTCTGGCCCCTATCAAAGCGTTTCACTTTAAATAAAAATTCATTATGCTCAGACGACCACGCCGTAACCGCCAATCCGATGCTATTCGAAAATTAACGACGGAGACGCATCTTTCCAGCGACCATTTAATTTATCCTCTTTTCGTTGTTGATGGAGCAGGTACGAAAGAAGAGGTAAGTTCTCTTCCTGGAAACTTCCGTATGTCATTAGATTATGTGCTCCGAGAGATTGAAGAATGTGTTAGTCTGGGACTTGATCGATTTATTCTCTTTCCGGCAATTCCCGACGAGTATAAAGATAAAACTGGCACTTACGGTTATGATCCCAACAATTTTTACCTTCGGATGGCCACTAAAATCAAAGAGGAATTTCCGGAAGTTTGTCTGATTAGTGATGTTGCGCTTGACCCGTATAATATCGATGGCCATGACGGAATCGTTCGGGATGGTAAAATCCTTAATGACGAAACTATCCTCCAATTATGTAAAATGTCCATTGCTCAGGCAGCAGCAGGATTTGATATCCTTGGCCCCTCTGATATGATGGATGGACGGGTAATGGCCATCCGTCAAGACTTAGATACAGCAGGCTACAAGAATGTTGGGATCATGGCCTATACTGCAAAATATGCAAGTGCTTTTTATGGGCCATTTAGAGATGCTTTGGATAGTGCTCCGGTAGAGGGCGAAAATATCCCTAAGGATAAGAAAACCTATCAAATGAATCCCGCTAATAAAAGGGAAGCCTTAATTGAAGCAGAATTGGACACTCAGGAAGGAGCAGATTTTTTAATGGTAAAACCTGCCCTGAACTATCTCGATGTAATTCATTTACTCAAAGAGAATTTCGAACTTCCAATCGCAGCTTATCATGTCAGCGGAGAATGTGCAATGTTAATCGCTGCCTGCCAAAAAGGATGGCTTAATTACGAACAAGCAATGCCAGAAACCTTATTGAGTATCCATCGTGCCGGAGCAGATGCGATATTAACCTACTTTGCAAAAGACTATGCTAAACTGCAAAAGTTTGGCAAGTTATAATACTAACTCCCCATGGCTACAAGTATCAAAAAACATTGGCGACATATTACATCTTTACTACGTAGAAAGAAATACGAAGAACTCTCAGAGTTTATACATAGCCTCGATGCAAAAGAGATAACCCATAGTATAGGCCATATGAGTAGTGATGATCAAAAAACACTACTCGAAGCACTTCCGGTAAAGGAAGCTGCCGAACTAATTGAGGGCATCCCGGAGTCAACCGCTGCAGACATTATTGGTCAACTAGAAAATACTCAAGCCGCTGAGATTATCAGCAAAATGCATAGTGATGAAAAGGCAGATTTATTACTAGAGTTTGATACTGAAGCCGCAGAGTCCATCATTGCGGAGATGGCTCCGGAGGAAGCGCACAAAGTCCGTGAACTTATTGGTTACCCTTCTGATACTGCTGGAGGACTGATGATTACTGAGTTTTTATCTTTTCCAGAAGCGATGACGGTAAAAGAATTGGCAGAAACCTTACGCGGTCGAGCAGATGAATTTGAAGATTACAGTGTAATGTATTTATATGTGGTTTCTGA
>JAHDHW010000075.1:17918-24708 GCA_020631105.1 Saprospiraceae bacterium
CACTTAGAAACTCAAGGTATTATAGGTGGAGATGAAATACGAACAATGCCGATTTTGCTTCGTGCTCGACGACGACTCTCCTGGCTTTCCGTTAACATCTTTCTCAATATCATTGCTGCAAGTGTCATCGCTATGAATCAGGATACTTTAAGTTCGGTCATCGCACTTGCTGTTTTCCTTCCAATAATTTCTGACATGAGTGGTTGTACAGGAAATCAGGCCGTCGCAGTGAGTATGCGTGAACTTTCCTTAGGGGTGGTAAAACCAGGTGAAGCATTGAGGGTATGGGGACAGGAGTTATCTGTAGGTTTAATCAATGGGACTATTCTGGGACTTTTGATTGGTTTAGCAGCCTGGCTTTGGAAAGGAAGTATCATTTTAGGATTAGTAGTTGGGGGCGCATTAGCACTTAATACGCTAGTTGCTGTTTCTATTGGAGGGACGGTACCTCTAATTCTAAAACGTTTCAACATTGACCCTGCCCTGGCCTCTGGTCCGATATTAACAACCATTACAGACATGCTCGGTTTTTTCCTTACCCTGACTTTTGCAGCTTTGGCACTTCAACAATTACAGGGTATATAAAAAACGTGCTATAACCCAAGGGAGCTATAGCACGTTTGGAAAACGTGTTTAGAGATTTATAGAGAAGATAGCGCAGTAATTACGCCAACAAGGTTATTACTGGAGGATAACTTCTCGCTCTTCCACCATTTTGCGGATATTGATCAAAGCATAACGCATTCTTCCGAGCGCAGTATTAATGCTTACTCGTGTAAGTTTTGCGATTTCTTTGAAACTCATATCTGCATAATGACGCAGGATAACTACCTCACGTTGTTCCGGGGGTAACTGATCTACCAGTTTTCTAATTTTTTCGTGGGTCTGACTTTTGATAATACGTTGCTCCGCATTATCATCAGAGACCTGTAGTACATCGAAAATGTCGAAAGTGTCCGTTGGAGCTACTTTTGGTCGTCGTTTGTTGCGACGGAAGTAATCCACACACATGTTGTAAGAAATACGCATAGCCCATTGCACGAATTTACCTTCGTGATTATACTTGCCTTTTCTTAAGGTATCGATGATTTTGATGAATACTTCCTGAAAGATATCTTCTGCCAAGGCAGTATCTTTTACAAATAAGTAAATGGAAGTGTAAATTTTTTGACGGTGACGGTTGAGAAGAATTTCGAATGCTCTCTCGTCTCCTTGTAGGTACTCAGCGATGAGCTGCTGATCGCTTGTCGGCATAACTTGCATAACTATCCTATTTTTCGCTTGAAAGAAAAAATGTTTAGTGTAGAAGTTTACCGTCTATAGCGATTAATTTAAGTGAAGAAATATAAAAGTTGTAAGTTAGTACTGTTTGTCTATGCTTCAAATATAAGTCCATTTTTTCGAGTATTCCTAATGGATTGTACTTTTTAGACTTACATTAACAGTTTTTTAACGGGGGAGTCAAATTCTGTAAGGTGACGTAAAAATGAAAATGTTTCGGCAAATATGCAAGCCTTACTTATATAAAATTTGTTAAAATTCTGTTTTTGCAAAACCGATGACCTTCTGTAATTGTATATAATCTGCTCAAAGAGAGCCGATTCTGTCCCAATCTCCCATTTTTTACGAGTACTATTTTTTGTGCTTCTCTTTATTTAGAATTCTATTTTAATTTTGATTCCATTTCTTCAAACTCTATTTTCGTCTTCTTGTTTAGATAGAAAGCAAAAACATACATGGCAAAGAAAAAAAGCGTAGCGACACTCAATCGACCTCAACTCGACAAAGACAACTCATCAATTTTCATTAAAGGAGCTAGGGCTAACAACCTCAAGAACATTGATCTTGACATTCCTAAAAACCAGTTGGTAGTCGTAACGGGTGTATCTGGCTCTGGTAAATCATCAATCACGATGGATACCTTATACGCTGAAGGACAAAGACGTTATGTAGAAAGTCTGAGTTCTTACGCTCGACAATTCTTGATGAGGATGAAAAAGCCAGACGTTGATTATATCAAAGGAATCTGCCCGGCTATTGCCATCGAACAAAAGGTGAGTACGAGTAACGCGCGTTCTACGGTTGGTTCTTTAACCGAGATATATGATTTCCTAAGATTGCTTTATGCTCGTATCGGAAAAACCTATTCTCCTGTCTCTGGCGAATTAGTAAAGAAGCACGAAGTTGCTGATGTAGTAGACTTTATCAACACCTTCAAAGAAGGAGATAAAGTCCAGTTGTTTATTCCAATCCAACATAAATATTCTGATCGAACTATTGAAAAAGAACTCCAGCTTTTGCTCCAAAAAGGTTACTCCCGGATGCAAATTGATGGTGACTTGTCGCGAATTGAAGACATCCTTGAAAATAAATCAATTGACCTAAAAGAACAGATTTCTGAGGTCCAGGAAAAAGATTACAGGATTTTAATTGACCGATTTGTGGTCAAACAGGGTGACGAAGAAAATCAAAAACGAATCGCCGATTCTGTACAGACTGCCTTTTACGAAAGCGAAGGAGAATGTATCATCGAAATTATTGATAAAGAAACAGAACGATTTAACAATCGTTTTGAGTTAGACGGAATGGAGTTCATTGAACCCACGCCTCAATTATTCAATTATAATAATCCTTTTGGTGCCTGCCCGAAATGTGAGGGCTATGGTAAAACCATGGGCATTGATGAATTCAAAGTAATCCCTGATACTTCCAAGTCAGTCTATGATGGAGCTGTAGCTTGCTGGCGGGGAGAAAAAGCAAGCCGCTATCGCGAACAATTAATCAGTACTGCTGATGAATTTGATTTTCCAATTCATCGTCCTTACGAAGAGTTGACTAAAGCACAAAAGAAACTTCTTTGGACTGGCAATAGATACTTTGATGGAATTGATGACTATTTCGCAGAACTCGAAGAGAAACTTTACAAGATTCAGAATCGAGTAATGCTCGCCAGATATCGTGGTCGAACGACCTGTAATATCTGCGATGGAGGAAGATTACGTAAAGAAGCAACCTATATCAAGATTGATGGCAAGCCAATCACTGATCTGGTTGACATTCCGATTGATGAGTTATTGGAATTCTTCAATCAATTGAAATTATCTGAATTCGACCAGACCATTGCAAAACGAATTCTTTTGGAGATTACCAATCGCCTAAATTTCATGTGCGATGTTGGCTTGAGTTATTTAACCATCGGTCGATTGTCAGCGACATTATCCGGCGGTGAAACTCAGCGAATAAATCTTACACGAACACTTGGAAGTAACCTGACCAGTTCTCTATACATCCTCGATGAGCCGAGCGTTGGTCTGCACCCAAGAGATACCAATAGATTAATTACTGTTCTACGGTCCCTACGTGATCTCGGAAACACCGTGGTCGTTGTAGAACACGAAGAAGACATCATTGCCGCTGCGGATTATCTGATTGACATTGGACCTGCTGCTGGTATCCATGGAGGGGAAGTTGTATTCGCCGGTCCTTATAAAGACATTTATAAAAAGGCCGCGGATAGCCTCACGCCTAAATATATGAGTGGTAAAATGGAGATTCCTCTTCCGGATATCCGTAGAAAATATGTAAATAAAATTCAGATCAAAGGCGCTAATCAACACAACCTTAAAAAGGTAGATGCGACTTTTCCACTTAATACCCTTACGGTAGTGAGTGGAGTATCCGGTAGTGGAAAAACAACTTTGGTAAAGCACATCCTCTACCCTGCCCTCAAAAAACATCTGGGCGAACCATTCAAAACACAACCCGGACAACATCAGGAAATCTCCGGCGACCTTGATCAAATCACTCAGGTCGAAATGGTCAATCAAAAACCGATTGGTAAATCCAGTCGCTCGAATCCGGTAACTTATGTCAAAGCTTATGACGCCATTCGTAACCTTATGGCAAGCCAGCAGCTTTCTAAGATTCGCGGCTTCAAACCAAAGCATTTTTCCTTTAATGTAGATGGCGGGCGATGTGATACTTGCAAAGGAGAGGGAGAGCAGGTGATCGAAATGCAGTTTCTCGCAGATGTCCGATTAGTATGTGAAGATTGCGGCGGTAAGAAGTTTAAAAATGAAGTACTCGATGTACGCTTTAACGATAAGAACATTTCTGAAATCCTGGAATTAAGTATCGACGAAGCAATTGAGTTTTTTGAAAACGTAAAAGATGTAGTGAATAAAATCCAGCCACTAAGTGATGTTGGATTAGGCTATGTCAAACTAGGCCAGTCTTCAAGCACATTATCAGGAGGAGAAGCACAAAGGGTAAAACTAGCCAGCTTCCTTACCAAAGACAGAGTCAAAGAAAAAATCCTTTTCATCTTTGATGAACCAACTACTGGTTTACACTTTCATGATATCCGGAAATTACTTATCGCCCTTAACGCCTTGGTAGAAAAAGGGCATACCGTATTAGTGGTCGAACATAATATGGAAGTGATCAAATCCGCTGACTGGGTCATTGATCTTGGGCCAGGTGGCGGAAAAGAAGGTGGCAACCTCGTCTTTCAGGGCCGTCCGGAAGATTTAGCAAAAGTAAAGGAATCTTTCACTGGGCAATTTTTAAAGGAAAAATTATAGTTCTTCCGTATCTTCATGGTCAGAATATTGAATTCTTATTAATTATCTGGCTTCAATCTAAACCTATAGATCATGAGATATGCTTTTTTCCTTTTTCTATTTGTCATTTGTCTTAGTGCTTGTGGTGACACTTCCGAGAGTACCCAAGTAGTAAGTGAAACGACCGATTCCGCTGCTCAAGCTATGAAAGACAAACTCAATAAATATGTCACGGTCAAGCTTGACACTGATATTTCTGGTTTGTCAGACAATCAAAAGACAATCGTTTCCAAATTAATTGAAGCGGCTGATATCATGAATGATCTATTCTGGTATGAATCCTACGGAGATAAAGCATCATTCCTGGCGTCAATTGATGACCCATCAACCAAAAAATTTGCTGAAATCAATTACGGTCCATGGGATCGCCTGGCGAATAATGAGCCTTTTGTATCAGGAGTTGGTGCAAAACCTGCAGGTGCAAATTACTATCCTAAGGATATGACGAAAGAAGAATTTGAAGCTGCAACGCTGGAAGGAAAAGATGGTTTATATAACTTCATTCGCAGAGACGAACAAGGAAATCTTATCAGTATTCCTTACCACAAGCAATTTGCGGAGCAACATGCAGCAGCAGCGAAACTCCTTCGAGAAGCTGCTGAATTAGCGGAGAATGATGGCTTAAAAAAATACTTAAGCTTACGTGCAGACGCTTTACTCACTGACGATTATCAGCCAAGTGATTTTGCCTGGCTCGATATGAAAACCAATCAACTGGATTGTGTTATCGGACCAATTGAAACTTATGAAGATCAACTGTATGGATACAAAGCGGCACATGAAGCTTATGTCCTGGTAAAAGATATGGAATGGAGTAAGCGGCTTGAAAAATACGCGGCGTTCCTTCCGGAGTTACAAACTGGGATTCCAGTACCCGCAGCATACAAAAAAGAGAAGCCGGGGAGAGATACTGAGCTAAACGCTTATGATGTCATCTACTACGCCGGTGACTGTAACGCTGGTAGCAAAACCATTGCGATCAACTTGCCAAACGATGAAGAGGTGCAACTCGAAAAAGGTACCCGTCGACTTCAACTTAAAAATGCGATGCGGGCAAAGTTTGATAAGATCCTCTTACCGATTGCTGATGTATTGATTGATGAATCACAGCGCAAGCATATCACATTTGATGCTTTCTTTGGCAATACGATGTTTCATGAAGTAGCTCATGGCCTTGGTATTAAAAACACAATCGACGGCAAAGGAACGGTCAGACAAGCATTAAAAGAACATGCTTCCGCACTAGAAGAAGGTAAGGCAGATATCCTGGGCCTTTATATGATTAACCAACTCCATAAAAAAGGAGAAATCGAAGGCGATATCAAAGATTACTACATCACTTTTATGGCAGGAATTTTCCGATCCGTTCGTTTTGGAGCGTCTAGTGCACATGGAAAGGCAAACATGATTCGCTTCAATTACTTCAAGGAAAAAGGTGCTTTCGAAAGAAATGCAGAGACGGGCAAGTACAGCATTAATCTGGATAATTTCCAGAAAGCAACAGATGATCTATCCGAATTAATCCTCACACTACAAGGAGATGGTGACTACGAAGGTGTTGCACAACTCGTAGCAGAAAAAGGTAAAATCAACCCTGAATTACAGGCAGACTTAGATCGTTTGACCGAAGCCAGTATTCCTGTGGATGTGGTTTTCGAACAAGGGAAAGCAGTCTTGGGCCTGTAAGTACAAACCTGCTTACTTTGCAAAAATCTGGTCAAAATCCGCAAATGATTTGAACTCTACGGCATTACCGCTGGGGTCGAGAAAAAACATCGTAGCCTGTTCTCCAACCTCTCCTTTAAAACGGACGTAGGGTTCAATCACAAAGTCGATTCCGTGGTTCTTTAGTTTCTCCGCTAAAGCTTCCCATTCGTCCATTTCCAGGATTGCTCCAAAATGTCGAACCGGTACGTTTTTGCCATCGACGTGATTAGTCGGATCACCATCCTCGTCTTCATCTACCAGGTGCGCAGTAATCTGACTTCCCCAAAAATTAAAATCAATCCAGCGCTCATCGGTTCGTCCGACACCACAGCCCAAAAGGTCTTCATAAAATTCGCGCGTAGCTTTTAAATCTTTAACCGGAAAAGCAAGGTGAAATGGTTGCATAAAACTTCGTTTTTTATTTTTCGCAAATTACGTATTAATCCAATTCCCACCAACTC
>JAHDHW010000281.1 GCA_020631105.1 Saprospiraceae bacterium
TCAAACGTAATCTCATTTCGGTCAGTAACAGAAGTATCTACCCACGGGTAATAGGCCGCTCCATGCTGTAAATATTCATTACCAATATTATTTCTGAATAAACTGATCACATCCTCTTCGGGCACTTCTGTATTTCGTTCCATAAAGCCATCATGCACATCCAAGATCGCAAACCTTGCCTCTTCCGCACTGTGTTTTAGCATCGCTCTCTGGATCTCTGCACAATCTTCTTTATTGAAAAGAATTGCTTCGGGAATAACGAGGATCGTTGGTCTCAGCTCCGTGGACAAAGCCATCAGTCCTCTTGCTTGTTCATCCCCGCTGTCGCCAATAAAATCAGCTTTATCAAAGCTTGAATTATAATCACCAACTGAAACGATATAACACTCCCTTCCGCCATTCAGAAAGAAATGCTTTACTGCATAGTACAAAAGGTGTGGAGCGGAATTCATGGTCAAGACAAAACCCGGCTCACTTTCCATCGCGTCAATATTAAATAAGGACTTTGGAGCACCACCAAAAACTTTCTCGAATTCTGCAAAGTTACTTACGAAAAAAGGGTTCTGGAGGACAGAATCTCCTTGAGCATCATGTTTCTCTGTATAACCTATAAAAGCGGTAATGCAAGTAGAAACAGGTACAATGGAATTTGGAAAATCATCCTTGTCCAGGATATAAACACCGGGGATTGTGGGGCCACTCATTTGATTGGGTTTTGGTTCGGCAATCATCTAATATAGGAAAACATTTAAATATATCTTATTTCATGATGGTTGGAACTTACGCATTTGTATTTTCAGGCTAAGGATGTATCTTAGATGAACGCTTATCTAAAACAGCTATGGAAGAAGAAGAAATATTAAAGAAAGCTCGGAAACGAGTTCGCCATATTAAAGGGTTCTATACACATTTGACCGTTTTTTTATGTGTTATTACTTTTTTAGTAATCATCAACTATATGACTAGTCCTGAATATTGGTGGGTTGTTTTCCCGGCAGCAGGTTGGGGACTGACGGTCCTTGGTCATTACTTTGCTGTATTTGGTTTCTTTGGTTTACAAGGGAAAGACTGGGAAGAAAGAACCCTGCAAAAAGAAATCGATAGAATCCGAAGAAAAGAGCAGCTTTCGAATGTGGACAAAGACACACTACAACTTGATGATGATTATTTAGCACTCAATCAAAAGGTAAAGCAACGGAGTAATTATAATGACCAGGATTTAGTCTAATCAATTCGTTCAATAAGCTCATGCGTTCCACTTAACATTTAATAAAATTAAATTATGCCCCAAGTTATCATTTCCCTTTGTTTTACTTTTCTTTTTTCTACGCTGATCTCCGCGCAAAATCAAGTCCCTGAAATCAGCAATCTGGAAGTTGATATTAATGGTAATATCATGACTGTTAATTATGATTTATCAGACTTAGAAAATGATGACCTCGAAATCACCTTTCAGGTTTCCGACGACGAAGGGCTAACTTTTAACCTCGATACCCAAAACGCGACAGGAGATGTTGGCTTCCCCATAAACACCGGAACCGGTAAGAGCATTGTCTGGAACTTCACTGGAGTCATCGACCTAAACGGCGCTTACAAGGTTAAGTTAATTGCGGATGACAAGCAGGTAATTGACATTCAGGAAATCGTTAACCAGGTCGATAGTAATCGCCTACGTACTGACCTCGAGATGATCGAAGGGATACGTCATCGAATAGCTGACCCCACTCATTTACAAGCGGTCAAAGATATGCTTTCTAATCACTTCACTGACGAAGGCCTCGAAACGGAAATCATACAATTCAATCATAATGGTTACACCGCAGAGAACATCATCGGTTGGAAAAGAGGTCAGGTAGTAGAAACCGATACCTATATCATCGATGGACATTTTGATACCGTCAGTAATTCCCCCGGAGCCGATGATAACGGCACAGCCGTTGCCGGCGTTATGGAAGCGCTTCGGGTACTCGCCCCTTACCAGTTTAAAAAATCTATCAAATTTATTGGCTTTGACCTCGAAGAATCCGGACTCCTCGGAAGCCTCCATCATGTCAATACCGAAGGTATCCAGGCAAATGAAAGTGTTGAAGGTGTCTTCAACTTGGAGATGATCGGTTATTATACCGAAGAACCAAATTCACAAACCTTACCAACAGGATTTGAGCTGCTTTACCCAGAAGTACAGGCAGATCTGGTCGCCGATCAATTCAGAGGAAACTTTGTAACGAATATCGGTATCGAAGCCTTCCCTGACCTAGCCATGGCCTATGAAAATGCCGCTACAACTTATGTCCCGGACCTCAAGGTGGTGACCATACTGGCGCCTAATAGTTGGGCCGTCCTGACTCCCGATCTTGGTCGAAGCGACCATGCAGCTTTTTGGTTAGGTAATCTCCCGGCATTAATGCTGACGGATGGGTCTGAATTCCGTTACCCATATTATCATAGCCCAAATGATACACTTGGAAATCTGGACTTCACTTTTATGAGTAATGTAGTCAAAGCAGCAGTCGCTGCGGTCGCTGAGCTAGCAGAGTTATCCCATAGTAGTTTCGCAACTGCGGATATAGCAATCGTGACGAATACAAATCAATTATCCTCCTGCAATCTTAATATAAGTCCTAATCCAAACAGTGATTACCTTTTAATCGATTTTGATAATTGCGGAAGCGTAGTTTCCCAGGTTGATCTATTCACGATTAACGGTCAAATAGTTTACTCCGAAACAGAGGCAAGTCAAACTCGCCAAATCAACACTAGCCATTTACCTGTCGGCACCTACTTACTACGTATCCGACAAGGACAACAAACATTTCAAAAGAAAATCATTATAATGCGATAAGCACCTGCAGCTATTATTTACAACTATAAACAAACCACTATATGAACCCTGTTCAAAAATGGCACAAAGCTATCCATGATCGCGACTTAAGTTTACTAGATGAATTACTAGCCGACGACGTCGTCTTTCACTCTCCTGTCGTCTGGACACCACAGGAAGGTAAGGCTTTGACAACGATGTACCTGACTGCTGCTTTCTATGTATTAGGAGGAGAACATTTTAAATATGCAAAGGAGATTATCTCCGGCAATGAGGCTTGCCTGGAGTTTAATACTAAGATTGACGATACGATCATTAACGGTGTTGACATTATAACTTTTAATGAGGAAGGGCAAATCACTGAATTCAAAGTTATGGTGCGCCCTCTACGGGCAATCAACATTTTAAAGGATAAGATGTTCGAACTGATGCAAATGATGGGTAAGTCAAAGTAATCCTTGCAATCGAACCAAAGGAATTCTTCAACTGTTCTATTTAAAACAAACTAATTACTACTATGATGAGCCATAATTACGACACATTATCCCAGGCGATTGAAGGACTTAAATCCGAAGGATATACGGAAGACCTCAATCTTAAAGCAGATTGTATTGAATGCCGCGCACTGGATTATAAGATCCTGGCGGAAGATTTTGTAGTCGATCATATTTATCGATTCGAAGGAATGTCCAGCCCTGATGATTCATCTATCCTGTACGCGATCTCCTCTGATAAGTTTAATCTGAAAGGCTTACTGGTCGACGGTTATGGCACCTACTCTGATCCTCTTAATGCGGAGATGATTCAGAAACTACGCTATCGTCCCAAATAAAAAACATCATCCATATTACAACATTAAAATATGTGGACCTGCCCTAATTGCGAACGAAATTTCAAATCAACCAATCAATCGCATATGTGCACCGACACTACGATTGATGACCTGTTCGCAGGCCGACCGGATGGATTGATCCTCGCCTTCGACGCAATCCTGGTTGGTGTAATTGATTGGGAACCCTGCTCGGTTGGCACCTCCACCAAAGCTATCGTCTTCACTAAAGAAAAAGCCTGGCTCATCATCAGGCCAATGAGTAAAGAACTGGATATCAAATTCTATCACCCAGAAAAAATCGAACATCGGCTAGTTAGAAAAACTGCTCACTGGGGAAATAAATTCGCTCATCATATTCGCATTAGTGATGAAGACGAAGTCACAGACGAACTCATCGAACTCCTCCGCAAAGGCTATGACGCCTACTAA
>JAHDHW010000282.1 GCA_020631105.1 Saprospiraceae bacterium
CTTAGTTTGGATTTAGTAAAAGGCCGTATTATCATTGCGGCATGGAAGTCAAAAGATTACAGGCATACATTCAGGCATTCAAGGTTTACCTTCAAAAGGATCGCAACTTATCGGAGCTTTATAAGTGGGAAGCGATGCAACACTTTCAAAAGGAATGGGATATCGAAGCTCCGGATTTTGTGGCGATGTATGACCAAAGCCTAAAAAGTGATACCACTCAAAGGCTTTGGAAACGCGAAACATGGCGCCCAAAAGAAGTCATGATTCAATTGTTAAAAACGGACGTAGAGTTTGGACGCCGAATGTTTCGCTCACTCTTCGACGAAAGCCAGAACATTGAGACTAGAATCTCTATGTTTAAGTTTGGCTGCGAAGAGTTATTACAGGAATTTAAGCAGCAGCATCCAACAACTATCGTCAATAATCACTACCATGACGATAATCAAATAATAATGCTGTACTTAACTTTTAGGTTTCCGGGGCAATACACTTTCTTCACTTTCCCTCCTTTTCTGGAGACACTCAAAAAAATGAACATCAAAGATCTTCCAGATCCTTATAACCTGGATCGTTTCTTCAAACTAACGAAGATCATGAACACCTTCCTGCAAAGGGATGAAGAATTGCTGAACGCACAACGCAAACGCTTATCCTTAAAGCAGGCAGACGCGAGCGTCAGCAAATTACTGGTCCATGATTTCTATATGTTTTGTGCGAACTATAACATCTCCTTTGAGTAACCTGTTTTCTAGGTCGCAGGCATTGCTTCTTGTCTTTCAATTTTTCCTAATTCGTTTAATAACCCGAAAGTGTAAGTTTCTGTAATATGAGCAGTTGATTTGTATTCATCCTGCTCCATTAACATATCATGCAACTTGGGTAGGTTGTAATACGGTACTCCCGGATAAAGGTGATGCTCCAGATGATAACCCACATTATGCGGTGCGATCAGGAAACGTTCGATCAGAGAAGGTTTTACGGTCCGCGAAGAATTCAAATCATTTTCATAAGCCAGTTCACCAAAGTGCTCTGCTACACTACGGATATACTGAAACATAAAGAAGGTTGAAAAATAAGGCACTACCCAATAGAGTAGATAATACTTCCAAACGCCAAAAAAGGTAATAGCTCCAAACATCAACAGGTAGAATACAATCTTTTCTGCAACGGGTTCCTTCACCGCATTTTTACCTTTACCACCAAATCTTTTTAGAAACCAAAATGCATCTGATATCCCTTGATACAATACAAAGTAGGATGCTACCGAAAGTAAAAACTCCGACTTAGATTTTGGAAAAGTAAATGCACGATTCCCCAATTTAGCAACCCAGTCCGGATCTTCATCTGTATTTAGATGCTGATGATGACTAAGGTGGTTTGGTCGATATTTCTCGATAGAAGTAAAAATGGGATACATGGTCAGATAATTAGAAAGTCGATCGTTCCACACTCTATTCTTCAGAAAACGATAATGGGTAGCATCATGCATTAAAATAGCTAATGCATGCATTCGCGCACCAACAATAATCACTGCAATCGGATAAAGCCATGGCGAAGCATAGTTTATACTCCAGATGATCGTAGCAGCGATGATTACCCAGTTAAATAAAATGCTAAAAGCGTGGATATAGGAATTCGTCTTAAAAAGTGCTTTAAACTCTGAGGAGTCCAACTGAGCACTGAGAGCTTTTGTGTCATTAAAAGCGATTTGCATGATCTAATTTTTTTGAGGTTAAGTTAAAAGGGTTATGATTTATTAAGCGGTTCTGCGTTGGCGGCGTTGCTCAATTCCTTCGAGAAAACTATTGATATGTTCAAACCATTGAGCAAATCCTGCTCTCAGCCAAATGCTTTGCATATAGGTACGAAGGTATTTCGCCCCTTGTCGCTGAAATTCTGTAAGTGCTCGGGCATCAGTAGTAATTGGAATTACTCCTAGAGCAAAATCCTTATATACATCCTTAGCGGCTGCCAGCATAGTTTGAATGACTGGTCCAAGTTGATCCGGAGCCATTGTTTTGTCAATAATAAAGTAGCTCCGGTTTTCGAGGAAACTAAAGTTTAATCCTATCGGCGCACGTCGAGAGATTAGGGCAGCGATGATTTCTCCTGAATATTGATTTATGACTTTGAATATTTTTCTTTGATACTTTAGCCCTCGGGACGCATAGGATTTGTTGAGTTGTTTTAGTTCTATATCTTCCGTATCCAACTCTTCCGCCTGGACAAATATATCACCGTACTGCGCTCTTGCAAAGGCAATGAAATCATTATCTATGCCAGTCACTTCCTGTATGGAATAATGATTATCTGTTAAAGCGTTAATTCGATCTAGTGAAAAATGAAGGTACTCAAAGCGTAAAAGTGACGCTTTTTGAGAGCCTAGTTTTTCAAACATGGAGGCAAATATCCTAAAGGCATATCTATTATCCGGCCGAAACCAATTCTGGCTTGAATCCAAATTTGTAGCATCAAAACTATGCTCCGCTCTCCACTGTGCAGCCAACATAACTTTAAGAGATTCAAAAGGATCTCCTGCTGAAACCAGATGCTGAGCCATTACACCATAGTTAGACTGTTTCATTACACTAACGGAAGCGAAGTTATTCGTCTTAGGATTGTTGGTCAGTATCCAAAGCAATTCATCCGGACTTCCAACTAGTTGGCTCCAATTGTATTTGATTTGTTTAAAATGCGGTGCAAGTAGTTTTTTCTTTGCAGGATAAATGAAGCCGATTGATTCATACATTTCGAATAACCGGCTAACAGATATCTCATTTAGAAATGCATCATTAGGTCCAATTACATTGGGGTGTTTAGAAAGAGTTTTCATTTTTTGGGGTATAGTTGAGTTAGTTAATTTGTTGAGTCTTCAAAAGATTACTGTACTGCTTTAATTTATTTTCATTGATTTCAATGCCCAGCCCCGGATCACAAAGTGGTACAGCCCATCCTTTTTGCGAAAAATTCAGAGGAATAGTTCCAATATCATCTTTCATAAAAAAAGAACCATAAGATCCCTCCAGGTAACGTAGTCGATGTGTACGCGCAAAGATTCGGCCTGCGGCACTCAACACGTTGGTTTCCCCTACATTACATCCCAGTTGGCACTCAATCCCATGCTTCTGAGCGTAGCGAAAGATCTTAGAAGCCTTAAGTAAGCCTCCTGATTTAGATATCTTTATATTGAAAAGTAATTTGTCAGCGTCCATGCAATCAGCATAATATTTTGCATGTGCAATATTGTAAACGGACTCATCCAGCATCAAGGGCGTATTGATTTGCTCACTAAGCTGGGGAAGGTATTGTATATACTCGGAGGATAAAGGCTCTTCCACACAACTAATATCAAATCGCTCTAAGTCTTGAATTCGGGAAACCGCCTCTTTATAAGACCAGGCTCGATTCGCATCCAGGCGAACATCAATTTCCCAACCTAAGCAGTCTCTTACTTTACGAAGTACTTCAAGGTCTTTGGAGGTTCCAACCTTCACCTTTAAACTTCTAAATTCATACTGCTTAATCAGGTGCAACCAAGTCTCCATTTTATCGAAAGAAACAAAAGGAAGAATTGCCGAGTATTCTAAAGGATAGGTAACTACCGGGGAAAAATATTCTGAGATATTGCAGCCTTGCGTTTGTCCGAGGCAGTCAAAAAGCGCAAGCTCCATTGCACAAGTCATAGCTGGTAACTTATAGCGCGTCAGCAATAAATTACAGTACGTCTGGATATCCTGAACACTGTTGATAACAGGAATAGGTTCGCGCTCTAGGATTGACTTTGAAGTCATCAATACTTCATCAGTTTTTTCCCCTGTAACATAATTACGAGGCGCTCCTTCACCATAGCCAATAATACCTCTATCCGTTTTCAATTTAATGATAATGGATTCCGAAGCCTTTCTTCGCTTAAGATGGTGATCAATAGATTGGGCAAAGGGTATCTGGACCAGATACACATCGATCGAGTCAATTTTCATTTTTTGGGGTTAACGGCTGTTCTCTAAGAAAACAAGCCACGACTAAATAATTAGGCGTTTAT
>JAHDHW010000283.1 GCA_020631105.1 Saprospiraceae bacterium
AGAATACCATCTACATAAAAATGATTATTCCAAACTGCAACTAGACGTTTATGCAGCACAACCCTATTGTCAGAAATATAGCCAGCATTGTTATAAACCACATCGGCATTCTTATTTTCAGGTAATCTGGTTTAAAAGCCCCGGCATTCATTATGTAGATTATCAAGAGTATAAGCACGAGCAAAATACTATCTTTTTTCTTACACAGGGACAAGTGCACAACTTTTGTAAAAGCTCAAAAAATGAAGGTTTTCTTTTTCATTTCAATGATATCTTTTTAGACAAAAACGATAGCGGTGCAGCAATGCGAAGAGCATACCGCTTGTTCAACGAATTGGAAAAACCTTTTGTCAAAATACCTTCTGAAGCGGAAAGTGATTTTCAACACCTGACAGATAAACTCCTACTAGAGATAGAACACAAACCATATAATTATCAGGAGCAATTATATTTCTACTTCCAGATTTTTCTCTTAAATATCGAAAGACTTAAGCAAAAGGAAAACACTACCCCATTGAAGGACCACCACTTCGAGCTAGCGATGCGTTTTAAAAAATCGCTGGAAGAGAATCGAAACCACTTTAGAAATGTCAATTACTTTAGTACCGAGTTGGGAATCACAGATAAAACCCTGAGTACTATTTCAAAAAAATACTTTGGAGAAACGCCTGCGAATCTGATTCATAAAAAAAGAACCCTCGAAGCCAAACGACTTCTTGCCAACTCTAAATTATCCATCAAAGAGATTGCCTACGAACTCGGCTTCGAGCAAGCGACATATTTTACCAAATACTTTAAAAAACATACTGCCCAGACCCCAAAAGACTTTCAGCAGCAGTTTCGCTGATTTACCATTCCTTTTCCAGATTTTACCATTTTCGATCCTTGATATCCATCACTTTTGTAATTCATTAAAAAATTATAAAAATGACAAATCAAGCATTAATAGTTGGTGGTACCACCGGAATGGGAAAAAGCACAGCAGAACTTCTTCTAAAGGATGGAAACGAAGTAATCATCGTTGGTCGTCCGGGAGGTAACGGAACGGCTGCCCTGGCAGACTTATCAAAACTCGGTTCTGTAAAACTCGTCGAACTAGACCTTTTCAATTTCGAACAGGTGAGTACTTTCGCAAAGACCTTAAAGGATCAATTTCCAGGCCTGAAATACCTGGTAAATTCTGCAGGTTACTTTAGTCCGAAACCTTTCCTCGAACACACCGAGGATGATTATGAATTATACCATAAGTTCAACAAAGCTTTCTTTTTTATTACCCAATCCGCTGCTGAAGTCATGAAGCAAAATGGTCAGGGCTCCATTGTAAACATCGGTTCGATGTGGGCAAAACAAGCAGTAAAAGCGACCCCTTCATCCGCTTACTCAATGGCCAAGGCAGGACTACACAGTCTCACACAACACCTGGCAATGGAACTCGCAGATCATAACATCCGAGTAAATGCCGTTGCTCCGGCAGTAGTCGTGACGCCAATCTACGGTGCCTTTATCGAGCCGGACAAAATCGAAGAAACGCTACAAGGTTTCAACGGATTCCATCCAATCGGTAGAGTCGGTCGACCGGATGATATCGCCAACACCGTACACTTCCTGTTAACCGACAAAAGCTCATGGGTAACCGGCGCAAACTGGGATATCGATGGTGGTGTAATGGCTGGCAGGAATTAAACAATAATCCGTCATTTAGCAAATAACCGCTCTTTTAAGGAATCATCTCTACGGAGGTGATTCTTTTTTTATTCGCAGGTACCACGATAGCGATCGAAACGATCCTATCGCTTGTTGCCGCTGATTAAACTTGGCTGAGTAATTAAAAAATCGACAACCTCTTTCCAGTTTAGCAAAGCGTAACTGGGAAGAAGCTGATAAAGAAAAGTTTTCAACTTTTCCACCCACCACAAAAGCCAAACAATTCGGCAAGCTTCCCAAACTACTTCTTTCCAGTTTAGCAAAGCGTAACTGGGAAGTAACAAATAAAGAAAAGTTTCTAACTTTTCCATCCACCAACAGAACATTTAAAGCGACTACCTTGTCAAGTATTTATATTCCAATTTTAAATACAACAAATCAGCAAGTTTACCGATCTTTGAAGGAATTTCAACTTACAATTACTAAAGCTCTTTTTACAGTTAATATGAAAACCAAAACACTACTCTTCCTTATTTCAATCTTCATCCTTGGAAGCAATCCAGCTAAGGCCCAAACCGATACCTGTATCAACATCATCAAAAAACACACGATCCAATCCAAACATGTAAAAGGAGCAAGAGAATATTGGGTAAGCCTTCCTATTTTTTACGACAGCACCAAAAACTATCCGGTTATCTATGTCCTCGACGGCCAATGGCGATTCGATCTCATTCGACCTATTGCCTTTGACCTCGCTGGAAACAAAAAAATCCCTGGTCATATAATCGTTGGTCTACCCCATCGTGATTGGCGGAGTCAAAGAGGTATTGATTATACCTTTAGCAACTCTTCTATTGAATACGACAGTACAAGTGTAGACTCGACCATTTACAACCCCACAAATTCGGGAGGTGCAGAATATTTTTATCGTCACCTTACCGAAGAAGTTATGCCCGATGTAGATGCCCATTACCCAACAAATGGAAAAAACATTTTAGTTGGCCACTCCTATGGAGGATATTTTGGTACTTATATCCTTCCCCGAAAAAGTGGCTTTACTGCTTTTCAAATCTACGATCCAAGTATATGGTTTAGTGAAGGAGAAGCTATTAATCAGGTAAAAGAGCACTTGAATCAGCGAAAGGAACTAGATGTTTTTATTTCTTACCAGCCGGTCCCTTTGTATCATGCTATGAAAATAGAAGAGCTCATTGAAGAGCTCTCTAAATTCAATAACATTACTTTATATACTAAGCGCTACGCGGACGAAACACATAACTCACTCTTTATGAGTAGTTTCATAGAAGGCATTTTAGCGCTTTATAAAGATTGGGAAGCAGAAGAATAAGCATCACTGATACGCTTCCACAAAAGTGCTGACTTCCGATATAAATCGATCATATTCTATCTTCCAGATGTCATGGCCACTTTCTTCCAGCGTAACTAAGAAAAGATCTTCCTCCGGAGTTCCCATCAAGGATTGGGCATTTTCTCCCATTGCTAAAGGGACAATGGCATCCAAGTCTCCATAGATCAACAAACTTGGTATCGTAATATTAGACATCTGAGACGTAAAATTACCATCAGTTGAGACAGCGTCCAGGCTTTCAATTCGTATTTGGTTAATACCTGTACCCACTGGCGAGCTCATAAACTCCACCAAAGAAATCTCATCGATAACACTTCTTCCATCTAGCGTACCATCAATAATCTGTGCAAAATAATTAATCACAAAGTACTGCTCTGGTCCTTCAATCGTAGTCAGCGGCGTAACCTCATCAATAGCGTTCTGCCAAAAATCCGCATCATTATTCGCATCAATTTGTTCTTGTGCATACTTCAAAACGAAGTTGCGTTCCTCCTGCCATAGTAAAGAGAAGTTGTGCACTCCAGCTAAATTAATCCAGCCACTGACCTTAGCTTGACGACTCGGCTCCACTAAGTAAGCGGTCCCCAAAAAGCCTCCCCAACTGTGTCCCATTAAAAAAATACTATTGGCCTTTTCATATTTCGATTGAATAAAATCAATGACCACATCCATATCCTCTACCATCTGATCGAGGCTCAAGTTATCCGTTCGACTACCGTGGGTAAACCCTCCGCTCCGCTGATCGTAATACACCACTGCATACTTTTCATGCAATTTTTCAAATTGATTAGAGACCGCTTCTTCAATACTACTCAGCTTTGGGCCACCATGAATAAAAATGATAAAGGCTTCACTTTCTATATTTCCACGAACCCAGACCGGCATATCCACACCTTTGTGTCTTAGATAATATTCGTCACTGTATTGACCAGTAATATTTGGATCTTTATAACAGCTCGTAAGGCTGATGATGATTAGACTTAAAAGAAATAAACGCATAGCTTTAATTTTTTT
>JAHDHW010000284.1 GCA_020631105.1 Saprospiraceae bacterium
ATTCAACCAATAAGTAACCTTAGCAACAACCGATCGATTACGCACGCCAAACTGATCTCCCACATCCATAATGTAATTGTCCGTATACACCAGGAAGAAATCAGACACGGGTTGAAAACGCCATTGAAAACGAGCGTTAATATTCAGATTATCCAATTGATTATTATACTGAATAAAAGTAGTGAGGAATATCTTTTTAGAAAAGGTAAGATCAATCCTAGGCCCAACTAACCAAAGGTGAGCAGGCTTAAAAGGATCATCCAATTCGATATAATTATAATTGAAGTTAAGCGCGATAAAACCGAATGGCTGATAACGATAAGTGGTCGTCGCCTCGATCCCGGTACGGAAACCATTATAGAATTGCCCGATGTTCGGTTCTATTTCAAAGAAGAATTTTTTACGCTGGTCAGAAGCATAATTTGCGGATATGCTTGCAAATCGATAAGTTGACCCTGCTGGTAAAAATATATCATCCTCCTGCACTCTCGTCGGATCAAAATCATTGAATAGTAATACATCAAGATAGTTTGGCTCCACTGTAAGATTAGAACCATCTTTATAACTCAGGCGCCAATTCCCTTCAATCCCCCACTCTGCCAAACCAAAATCCGGCTGTACTACATTATCTGATTTTCCAACATTATATATCGTTCGAAAATCCATATTAATACTATGGCGAGTCACATTTCCACGTTTAGGAAAAATATTAAATCCAATCTCCGGACTCATCAATAAGATATCTTTTCGTGGTACAAAACCAACCTCCGCATTATACCCCTGGCCAATTAAAAGATGCGCCCATTCCAAACGAAATTTTCTAACTTCATATTGAATTTGTCCAAAATGGGAAAACTTCATTGGCGTATCTTCCACCGTAAAAGCCTGGTGATAAGTCGCTTTACCTGTCCAGCGATTATCTGCTGAAGCAAGCCGGTATTCCAAACCTGCAATTCGATCGTACTCATTAAAGGTCGTTCCGAAATCCTTGGCATCAATCGCTTGTTTATTTACTAAAATGAACGCGATATTCGAGCGGGCAAATACCCTTTGCTCCAAAGCAGCTACTGTATAATTAAACCCTGGAAGATCATTCGAAGATTGCTTCGCGGTTTGCATATTAAGCAAACCTACTCTAAGCTTTTCGTTAAGCTTACCACTAAGACGAGCACCGTAAAGAATTCGGTTTTGGACATTGACTCCTGTTGCTGTGTCAACAGCAACTCCAATTCGGCGAGAGAAAAAAGGATTCATCCGACGGTTCCCGAAACTACCAAATAGATCAGCGTTCTCTAAGAAAAACTGCCGGCGCTCCGGAAAGAATATTTCAAAGCGATCCAGATTCGTTACCTGTCGATCTACCTCCACCTGAGAAAAGTCAGGGTTAAACGTAAGGTCAAGATTAAGCCCTGAAGTAATCCCAATCTTTGCATCCCCGCCTATCCCAAAATCAAAGTCCGGGTTCTCTTCCGTCAGGTCTTCGTAATCTCTGGCCATTGAGCCTGACACGTAAGGAATCACAGAAATATTTTTACCGGGTTTCTTCAATGGTTCATCCCAGATCATATCCCCCATATAAGTCAAATCCATGATGATCCGATTCTGAGGAATATTGTACCAGGTAGTTATTTCATTATAGCGGGTGTCATTTCGATAACAGTTAAATCGCCACTTTGTACTGCCCTCTGTATAACGAATCGTTTTGAAAGGAATCTCAAACTCCGCGATCCAATAATCATCATGTACTTTTACTACACCATCCCATTTATTATCCCATCCCATATTGAAATCTCCGCGCTGACGGGCTCCATTGGATAATAAAGCTTCCCGACGCACGCCGAAGGCATTCATACCAAACAAAAAAGCATTAGTCTGATCATTATAAGTATCAAAAACTAAACTGATATTATCATTACTACGAAATGAATAATCTCGTCTTAAGGAAGGCGTTACGTAATCATTATCAACACTATAACATTTTACACCGACATAAATATTTTCAGCATCATAAGTCATATATATTTCTGTCTGACCACTTGCCTGCAAACTATCCGCCGGAAAATATTGCCAAAAGTCTTCTGCTGCTTTCCCAGTATAATATGCTTCTTCATCTAACACCGCATCCAGCTTCATATCCATATTCGAGCGGTTGATCCGTAATGATGTCTCTACAGCTCCGCCTTCATCACCAGGCACACTTTGTTGACCCAATAATGAAATCATCAAAAAGACCACAAAAAATAAGGAAAGTAAAAACTGCTTCATAAATTGCAATGATCAGTTAGTTAAATAACGCAAAGATAGTCCAATCCTAAAATTCTTTATCTCATTCTCTCTTTTATGCTGGGCGAAGCATAATTTTTTAACAACTCACTTCGCGCCATGTATAATAACCGACAAGTCAGGATACTTTATCTGAGAAATATCATGATCGCTCCAATCGCCGTAAGTATCAATATCATTCGCCGGTAGTTCCTTTCTTTGATCAATTCCACGGTCCTCACGCCTACGATAAACCCAATTACAACAATAGGGATCAATCGAATGTTCACGGCAAAGGTTTCAGTGCTCACCGTCTCCCAGGACCAAATATGGAACGGAAGTTTAAAGACATTAATAAAGAAAAACAACCAGGCAGTCGTACCTATAAACACATTTTTGGGTACACGCATCGCAAGGAAGAAAATATTAGCAAATGCCCCGGCAAGATTACCAATCATCGTCGTAAATCCAGCACTAAAGCCCATCACCCCTGCAAACCAGCGATTGTTAGGGACTTTTACTACTTTTTTCTGCTCCCACCAAAACATCATAATGGTCGTCACCAAAATTATTGCCGCCATGCCTCGCTTAAATATCCGCTCCGGCAAATCCTGGCCTACGTACACTCCAAGTAAAACCCCCAGAATCATCCAGGGCAATAACTTAAATAATAGCTTCCAATCAGCATTACGACGATAATAGATCACCGCCAGAATATCAGCTGCAATTAATAATGGTATAATAATCCCCGTCGATACCTTACTTCCAAATACCAGAGCCATTAAAGTCACGATTAAAACGCCTAAACCCTTTATTCCAGCTTTGGCAAAGCCCAATATAAAGGCTGCCAGGCCTGCCAGAAACCAGCCAAACCCATCAATATCAAACTCCGGTGCTAATTCTAAATATTCTAACATGTATTTAATAATGCCTCAAAAATCTTGGTTTCTGCCCTATTCTATTCAGTTTAATATATAGCGACACGTTTTAATTTTAATTTAAGCGCGAAAATAGTAGTTTTACCGCATACCTAACTTAATACTCGCCATGAATAAAATTGTTTCCAATGCCCAAGAGGCTATTCAAGGAATTGCAGACGGGATGACATTAATGCTCGGAGGTTTTGGCCTCTGTGGAATACCCGAAAACTGTATCGCAGCCCTTGTAGATGCTGGCATTACTGATCTTACCTGTATCTCCAATAATGCCGGAGTTGATGATTTTGGACTGGGCTTACTCCTCCAAAAGAAGCAAGTCAAAAAAATGATTTCTTCTTATGTCGGCGAAAATGATGAATTTGAGCGTCAAATGCTAAGTGGTGAACTCGAAGTTGATCTTGTACCACAAGGTTCGTTGGCCGCTCGCTGCTACGCAGCTGGTGCAGGGATACCTGCTTTTTTCACCCCCGCAGGTTATGGGACAGAAGTCGCTGAAGGTAAAGAAGTCAGGTATTTTGATGGTAAGCCACATATTCTTGAACAGGCATTCTATGCTGATTTTGCTATTGTTAAAGCCTGGAAAGGCGATCGGTATGGTAATCTGGTCTATAAAGGTACGGCTCGTAACTTTAATCCACCAATGGCTATGGCTGGTAAAATTACCATCGCAGAAGTGGAAGAGCTGGTAGAACCCGGCGAGCTGGATCCAAATTTTGTACATACTCCCGGAGTTTTTGTACAACGTATTTTCCAGGGGGCAAAATTTGAGAAACGTATTGAGCAACGAACAGTGAGAGAGAGACAATGATCAATTAACA
>JAHDHW010000285.1 GCA_020631105.1 Saprospiraceae bacterium
AGGGGTATAGATAAAAAAAGCCCGAAGCGTATGCTTCGGGCTGCGGTGATTATGTCAGTCGAGTGTTTTATTGCTTACGAGAGTTCGGCTTATTGCCTACTTTTTCTTCAAGATCTTTTACTTTACGCTCGGCGTTTTCAATTTTCGCTTTGCGGGTATTGTATTCTTCTTCGTTGATCTTTTTGTCCGTCTTATCCTTTTCCAGCTTTTCTTTGGCTTTGTTAATCTTTTCTCTGGAATCTTGAGCGACAGTTTTGCCACGCGTTACAGACTTTTCTTTTTTGGCTTTAGCTTCTTTGTTTTTGCTACGTGCAGCTTCTGCTCTTGCCTGTCCGAATTCCTTTCCTTTTAGGTCGCCTTTGTTTTTACCGTAAGCGTTGCCTTTACCATTATTTCCTTTTTCACCTTTTGCCTTTTTGGCTTTAGCGTCTTTTCCTCCCTTTTCTTCACCATCATCACTGTCGGTAGTTGGCTCACCTCTGACTACTTCTCCATTTTCTTTTTTCGCTTTTTCTTTCATTTCCTTACCTTTTTCTTTCATCTCTTTTCCTTTAGCTTTGCCTTTCTCCTTAGCCTTTTCCCCTTTGGCTTTACCTTTTTTTACAAGGTCCTGCTCTGCTTCTTCAGCAGCTTCTTTACCTTCATTTTCAAGGTCTTTTGCCTTATCATTGTATTTACGGGTAGTTTTATCTGCTTTGGCTTTGCCTTTATTTACTTTTTCTTTTTTCTCTTTTCTTTCTTTTCCTGGTTGTGCAGAAAGATCAGTGCTTAGCCCTATAGTGATAAATGCAGCTAAAAATAGTATCAGTAGATTTTTAATTTGCTTTTTCATAATTGATTATTTTAATGAGTTAAATCGGGTTTCGTAATTGAGACGCAAAAAGTTACTCAAAGTTATCTAATTCGCTTACCGCAGCCTCTACATCGTTGATAGAAGCATCAATTTGCTGTGTACTTTCTTCAATTGCCTGATTTAAAGAATCAAGGGTCTGAATTTCTTCAATAACAGCCTCAGAGGCAGTGTTTTCAGCGTTTTCAGCTGAATTGGAGGAGCATGAAAAGAGTGCCAAACAAAATAGGCACGCAAGGGTCATTTGTTTAATTAGCATCATGTGTTAATATTAGGTTAATGAAAATTATTACAATGGTTAGACGGAGTCGAGGGGAAATGTAACAGTAAACATAATGTAAAAGTAGCATATCTACCTTTTACTAGGCTTCAAATTCATTATCTTTGTACATTATTCAATAAGATTGATATGATGAATCGAAAGGGAATATCTTTATTGCTTTGTTTCATAATGATGGTTTGTGTTAAACAAATACAAGCACAATTGTTGCCAGAATTTGTAGATGAAGTGGTTGATGAAAGCTTATTAAAGCCGGTTGGCATTGAATTCGACAATGTGGGGAATGGCTATGTCTGGGAGCAATCCGGATTGGTGCACATCCTGGACACGAACAATGTATTATTAAATACACCTTTTATTGACATCCGGGAGGAAGTCTCAGAATTTGTAGATCATGGTTTCCTGGGCTTTGCCCTAGATCCTTATTATGAAGAGAATCATTACGTATACCTCATGTATGTGGTCGATCAACATCATTTGACGGCCTTTGGTACGCCAGAATACAATCCTAATTTTACCCTGGCAAATGATGCGACTATAGGTCGAATCACCCGATATACTGCTGATCCTGCCTCTAACTATACAAGTGTTATCCCGGAGAGCCGGAAGATATTGATTGGTACTACTGCACAAGATGGATTTCCGGTGGTCGCTTCTTCTCATGGAGTAGGTACGATTACATTTGGGACAGATGGAACATTAATCGCCTCTTGTGGTGAGACCGGGAGTTTTGTCTCTTCTGATGCTGGTAATCATGCGGATTCTTTCTTCGAAAAAGCATTAGAACTGAATATCATTCGCCCGGCCGAAAATGTAGGTGCTTATAGGGCCCAACTCATTAATAGCCTTGGAGGTAAGGTGATCCGGATTGATAAAGAAACCGGAGCGGGACTTCCTTCGAATCCCTATTACGATGAGAGTAATCCACATGCCAAGCGTTCTAAAGTTTGGCTTTGGGGTTTACGGAATCCATTTAGAATATACCTTGACCAGGAGAGCGGAAGTCATAATCCGGAGGATGGTAACCCTGGAACTATTTTTATTGGTGATGTTGGATCGAATGGTTGGGAAGAGCTCAATGTTGCTCCGGTAGGGGGCTTGAATTTTGGTTGGCCGGTTTATGAAGGGATGGATATTCGAAATTCATTTTTCAATTTAATTCGTCCAAATCTGGATGCTCCAAATCCACTATTCGATGGTCAAACTTGTGATCAGGAATATTTTACCTTTCATGAGATGATCACGCAGCCGCATTTAACAGCTGACCCTGAGTTTCCAAATGTTTGTGATTCTACTCAGCAAGTACCAGCGGAATATTTACCATCGGTACATACCCGTCCTACCCTGGCCTGGCTAAATCACAATTCCATGCGAGATTCGATTGCCGTGATTCCATCCTTTGATGCAGAGGGGAAAGCTATCAACTTAGAAATCGAAAATGATGCGGCGGGGGTAGAGGGGATACACTTTGAAGGGAGTTCGAGTATCGCAGGTTTTCATTATGATGGAGATAATTTTCCAGAAGCATTTCAGGGACGATATTTTCATGCGGATTTTGATGGATGGATTTCTATTTTTGATTTTGATGAAAACTATAAAGTTATTAGAGTAGATACCTTTTCGAAGGATGTAAAAGGTATTGTAGATTTAAAAGTCAACCCGAAAGATGGATGTCTTTATTATGTGAAAGTTATTGAAGGGCCGTCAGTTCGTAGAATTTGTTACGGAGGCGATCCACCTCCAATTGCAGAGGCACGAGCTGATGTCTATTATGGAGTAAGTCCGTTGACGGTGACTTTGGATGCCTCTGAAAGTTATCATCCACGTAACTATCCAATGACCTATGAGTGGAAGTTGCCGGATGGATCTACTTCCTCGGAAGAGCAATTTGAATTTACTTTTTCCAGTGCTTCATCAAGTCCGGAGGGGCAGTTCGTAGAGCTGATTGTTACGGATAGCCTTGGTAAGCAAGATCAGGTGGAATTAACGATTTCCTTAAATAATACTCCGCCGGAAGTTGAAATAACCAGTTTTAATGATGGGGATTTATATCCGCTTTCCGGATTTACCTATTTACCCTTACGAGCGAATGTAAGTGATGCGGAATTCTCGGATGAAGCATTAACTTACGAATGGCAGGCTTTTCTTTTTCATAATACGCATAATCATGCGGGGCCTGTTTCTAACGAACGAGAAAGTTATGCTTTGCTGGAGCCTGTTGGCTGTACCGATGAGACGTATTGGTATCGGGTGGAGTTGACGGTTAGTGATCCTGCTGGTTTATCTACAAAGGTAGTTGCGGAAGTTTTTCCAAACTGCGCCGAACCATTTGGGGATGATGTACAATTAAGTGGTATCCCAAAAGCGGAGTATAATGAACTGACTTTTGTGCATAGTAATCCGAACGATATAGTCGCTTATGAAATTCAACGCAGTGCGAATAACACGGATTTTATTTCTATTCATTCGCTGGGAGCCGATGGCAGCGCTGATTATAATTTCCAGGATCGTGAACCTATCTGGGGGATTAACCACTATCGTGTCAAGGTCATCAAATCGGATAATACTTATGATTACTCCAATACGATTATTTTAGATTTTCCAGGTGAACGAACTTACAGTGTCTTTCCAAATCCTACAGATGGTTCTTTTTATTTGCAGGTGGAGGAAAGTGCAGGAGAGATTACTTTCGAATTATTCGATGCTAGTGGGAAATTTATATATTCGAATACCTGGTCGGATACATCAGGTGATGGTATAGAAGTGCCAGTTTTTATTAATGATTTACCCAAGGGAGTATATTATTTTCAGATCGATAATGGTAAGGAAAAGTATGGGGGGAGCTTGGTTAAGAAATAGGGTTTGAATAATGAATCTGGAATGAAGGA
>JAHDHW010000286.1 GCA_020631105.1 Saprospiraceae bacterium
AGGATTTATTTTCAGATTTTATCCATGTAAATTGTTAGAATTCAGCTTGCAATATTATCTTGTAGCCAATTATTTTTACACTAAAAAACTTATTTATGAAAACGCTTACTAACAAAGTTTTGATGGTGCTTTTTGTCGCCGCTTGTCTTTCTTTTTCTAACTGTACTTTTCGACTGGTTGATTTTACTACTATCAGTACTAAGAATGTAAATCTAGGTGTTGACCGTTCCCAAGGTAAAAAAACAGAAGGTTCTAAGACTTACTTCTTAGGGCTAGGATTCAATCTTAAGGATGCGATTGATATCGCATTGGAAGATGCAGGTAGAGAATATGACATGTTGATTGATGGTGTTGTTCGGTATAGCAATTACCCTTTCGTTGTTGTTGTAAAAGTAGAAGGCGTTGCCGTTGCAAGTTCTACTATGAAAGGATCAATGGGTGATGCGGAGTTCGAAAAATGGAAAGAATCTCAGAATATCACTTACATGAAAACTAGTGATACTGCGGATACTGAGGACTAGTATTTAGTCTGATTGCATAAAAACTGGTTGTCTCTTTTTAGAGGCAACCAGTTTTTTATTTAAAGCCATGTAAAATCATTTTGGACTGAATATTTTTATCTTTAAGGAATCACAAAATCAAAACAGATGAGAACCCTTCTATTATTTACAATCCTGGTACTTTCTTCCTTTTCCATTAATGCCCAAAAAACGGATGCTGATAAAACAGCTAAACTAGATAAAGTCTTCGAAACCGTGAAGTGGCGATCTATCGGTCCCTTCCGAGGAGGGCGGTCTGTATGTTCTTCTGGCGTCCCAAATGATCCTTTGACCTATTACATGGGCACAACCGGAGGAGGACTCTGGAAAACAGAAGATGCAGGTCAGTATTGGACCAATATCTCAGATGGATATTTTAAAACGGGATCTGTTGGTGCAATTGCCGTAGCAGATAGTAATCCTAATATTCTTTATTGTGGAATGGGAGAGCATGCCCCGAGAGGAGTTATGACCTCCTATGGTGATGGAGTATATAAATCAGTGGATGCAGGAGAAACCTGGCAACATGTTGGACTAAAAGAAACGCAGCATATCGCAAGAATTATTATTCATCCAACGAATCCGGATATTGTATTCGTAGCAGCACAAGGAGCACTTCATGGAAATAATGAAGAACGAGGCATTTTTAAATCAATAGATGGAGGAGAGACCTGGGATAAAGTACTTTACGTTAACGATATGACCGGCTGTGCAGAATTATCTATGAATCGAAGTAATCCAATGGTGCTTTATGCAGCGATGTGGGAACATCAGCGAAAGCCATGGAAAGTGATCAGCGGTGGAGAAGGCAGCGGACTTTATAAATCAACAGATGGAGGAGAGACCTGGAAGAAAATTCACAAAGGCCTACCAAAAGAAAAAGGGAAGATGGCCATTTCGGTATGTCAGTCAAATCCGGATAAAGTTTATGCCTTGGTAGAAAGTGATTCGGATAAAAGAAAAGGTGGTCTATTTGTTTCAAATAATGCAGGTGCAAGTTGGTCGCGAATCAGCAAGGATAATCGCCTCGTGCAACGAGCATGGTATTATCTTGAAGTTTTTGCAGATCCAAGTGATGAGCAGACTGTTTATGTATTGAGTGCGCCAGCACTACGTTCAATTGATGGTGGAAAAACCTGGTCGCGCCTTTCCGGTACACACGGTGATTATCATGACTTGTGGATTAATCCCAAGAATTCCAAGAACCTTTGTATTGCCAATGACGGAGGAGCGGCGATAAGTTTTAATTATGGGAAGACCTGGTCCACGCAAGCCAATATGCCTACGGCACAATTTTATCGAATTAATGTTGATAATCATTTTCCTTACCGCATTTATGGCGGACAACAGGATAACTCTTCCGTTCGTATTGAGAGTCGGTCTGTCAGCGGTGGCGGGATCGACCGTACAAACTGGACTTCGTCAGCTGGTGGAGAGAGTGCGTTTTTAGCTTTTGATCCGGATGACCCAAGGTATGTTTTAGGCGGTAGTTACCTAGGGACGATTGAAGTCCTGGATACGGAGTCATCAGCGAGTACAAATATAATGGCTGCGCCAATTCAATACCTGGGACGAGCAGCAAGAGATATGAAATACCGCTTCAACTGGAATGCGCCGATCATCTGGTCTAAACACGAACCCGGTACCTTTTATCATGCTGCGCAGAAATTACTTCGTACCCGTGATATGGGAGTGACCTGGAAAGAAGTTTCTCCTGATCTTTCTAACAATGATGATTCAAAATTGGGAAATGGAGGAGGACCTTACACTAACGAGGCAGTAGGTGCGGAGAATTACGGGACGATCAGTTATGTGGTAGAGTCTCCACATGAGAAAGGGGTGATTTGGGTAGCGACAGATGACGGGAACGTACAGTTGACCAAGGATAATTGCGAGACCTGGACGAATGTACGACCGAAGGGAATGCCAGAATGCTTAGTCAATGCTATTGATGTTTCCCCTCATGATCCTGCCGTAGCTTACATTGCTTGTACCCGATATAAATTTAATGATCATTCGCCGATCCTTTACAGAACCGCTGATTATGGTAAAACCTGGGTGAACATCAGCGCAGGAATTCCAAAGGGCGCTTATACCCGTGTCCTACGCGAGGATACCGGCCGCAAGGGAATGCTTTTCGCCGGTACCGAAACGGGGGTTTACATCTCCTGGGATAATGGCGCTCACTGGCAAGCTCTTCAGTTGAACTTACCCGTTACACCGGTCAATGATTTAATGGTAGCACATGATGATGTGATTGTGGCAACCTCAGGGAGATCATTCTGGATATTAGATGACCTGACCTTGTTGCGTCAGTATGACGCTACTGCGAAAAAAGCAAAGCTATATCAACCAGAGCCAGTAGTCATGTCTAATGGCTATAGTCCGCTTAATGGAAATTCAAAATCGTTTGATGGAACCAATCCATTACGCGGCGTTAATCCTGCAACAGGAGCAGTATTATATTATCAATTGCCGGAAGTGGACAAAAAGAAAGCGGTAATACTGGAGATTAAAGATGCCGCAGGAAATATCGTAAGGACGATAAGCACTGATAAAGATTCTACGTATCAGCGTTGGGCCGGAGGGCCTCCTTCGTCACCTCGTCTTTCAAAGAATAAAGGCTTGAATAGATTTGTATGGGATCTGCGATATCCAAATATGAATGGTGTGGCCGGAGTATATATTGAGGCAAGTTATCGGAGACATAAAGTTTCGCCTGGTACTTATACGGCTACACTTACACATGGCGACCAAAAAAGTACCACGACTATTGAAGTAAAGCCTAACCCAAATTATATCACGACTAAGGAGCAGTATGACACTTATGATCAATTTATGTCCGAAGTGGAAAAAGAATTGATTGCCATGCATAAAATGGTAAACGATTTGGATGCCGCAAGTAAGCAGATTAAATCAGCGGTCAAAAAAATACCGAAAGGAGAAAAGCATGATGCAGTACGGCAGCAGGCTAAGGCATTGCTGAAATCAATTAAGTCCTGGGATGAGGATATGGTACAGCGAAAGACCAAAGCCTATGATGATGTGGAGAACTTCCCGAATAAGTTTACAGCGAATTATATGTTTATGATTAATCAGACGGAGAGTTCTTTGCCTCGAGTAAATGAATCATCAAGGTCAAGATTAGCAGAATTAAATGAACAATGGAAACCACTAAAAGAGACCGGGCAAAAGTTATTAAAAGAGGAGGTCCCTGCTTTGAGTAAAATGCTGTGGGATGCGGGGATTGGTGCAGTTTATGTAGAGTAAAACATTGGAGTGATTTAAACTTATCAAACTGGTTTAAATCACTCCATTACACTTAGGTGGTGCTTGTGGAAAAGTTTTAAACTTTTCTACATCTGCCTGTTCCAAGTTACGGCCTTGCTTCGCTCGGCCTAAACTTGAAACAATTTTTAATAAAGCAAC
>JAHDHW010000287.1 GCA_020631105.1 Saprospiraceae bacterium
GAAGTAGTACCGTATGTCACCTGTACTTGTATAGAAGGAGTCAATCCTAATCCGAATTTTGCTTCTGTAACTACATCTTGTGATTCTGATTACGAGGTTACGGTAACCGGCCCTACAGAGGTATACGATGAAGATAATTGTCCAGGCAATACTTATACCTTTACGTATACGGTAACAGATGATTGCGGAAGAACAGCCACTGCTACTCAGACCTATACTATCGAAAATGAAGGACCAATAATGGACTGCCCGGATGATTGCGTAGTACTAGGTTGCTTCGATGGCCAATATGGTCTCGTAATCGAAGCTTGGTTAGAGACTGCTTCTGCGTCTTCTTCTTGTATGGATGATTTGACGGTTTATAATGATTACGATGGAGTAGATGGTATTTGTATTAGTGATGGAAACACTCAGGTTAAATTCTATACTTATGACGATTGTGGTCGTTATGCAGAATGTACTCGAGAGATTATCATTGTAGATACGGATGCTCCACAGATTATTGGCCAACCAGAAGAGCCACTGGTTCCTTGTCATGCGAACACACAACAAATCTTTAATGATTGGTTAGATAATCATGCAGGACTTGATGCTTATGATGATTGTTTTACAGATGATGTCAGCTGGTCGGCCAGTGTAGGGTATGATGCTTTAGATTGTTCAAACGGGCCTCAGGCAATTGTAGTAGAATTTACAGCTTATGATGCTTGTGGAAATGCAGCAAGTAGAACAGCAGTCTTCAACACGAAAGTGCTACCGAATATGATTAACGTAAGTGGTTTAATTCAAACGGAAGATGCATCACCAGTTGCTGATGTTCAAGTCGCTGCAATGCAATCTGCCGGACTTACTTATTACGATATGTCAAATGAAAGTGGAGATTATCAGATCGCTGATGTAGAATACGAAGAGAACACAGAAGTCATTCCTGCTCGTACAGGAGATTGGTTAAATGGATTAACAACCTTTGACTTAATCAAATTGCAACAGCATATTTTGATGATGGAGTCTTTGGATTCGCCATATAAATTAATTGCAGCTGATGCGAATCGTAGCGGTACCGTTTCTACTTTAGATTTGGTTTTATTACGACGATTAATCTTATATGTTGATGACGAATTAGCAGACAACACGAGCTGGAGATTTATTGATGCGGATTTTGTTTTCCCGAATCCTGCTGATCCTTTCGAAAGCGACTTCCCGGAAGTCTATAATATCGTTGGAGAGGAAGAAGAGTTAGCAGATTTTGTGGCAATCAAAATCGGTGATCTTAATCTTGATGCTGTTACCTCTAACCTTACGGGTGATGCCGATGATCGCACGCTGACAGAATACTTGAATTTTGCAGTAGAGGATAAGGCATTACAAACGGGTGCCGAGTATCGTATTGATTTTACAGCATCGAACTTTGAAGAACTCCGTGGTTTCCAGATGACTTTGAATTATAATCATTCGCTGATTTCCATCTTGGATGTTCAACACGGAGCACTTAATGGATTTACCGAACAAAACTTTAACCTTAGTCTAAGAGATCAAGGGGCCGTCCCAATGAGCTGGAATCATGTATCACCACAAAACCTCGCAGCTGAAGACGTAGTCTTTACCGTAATTATTGAAGCATTAGCCGAAGTACAATTAAGCGAGGTGTTGTCGATCAATTCTAGTGTAACAAAAGCGGAGGCTTATCAAAATGATGAATTGTTTGGAGTTAGCTTGAATTACCACTCAAGTAATACCGAGACAAGTTTTGCTAAATTCCAGCTTTATCAAAACATGCCGAATCCTTTTAAAGATGTTACCATGATTGGATTCTTACTTCCAGAATCCGGCGAAGTATTGCTCGAAGTCTTCGATATTGCAGGACGGAAAGTATACAGCGAATCTGGTGACTTTACAAAGGGATATAACCAGTTTGATTTGAATCGGGATCAATTACCTGTTGGTGTTCTTTATTACCAGGTAAGTACCTCAATGGATTCAGATTCTAAGAAAATGCTATTGATAGAATAATTCTTAAAAGCTATTTATATTTCGAGGGGCAGCCAGTCTGGCTGCCCCTTTTTTTATGGACAATGCAGTTAATGTTTGCATATCGCAAATCGAAAAATGTACAGCGTTAAAATAGGAGTTTTACTGGCTTTCAAAATGATAATTGCTCCCGGATACTAATTTTTGAAGCTAAAATCTTTGAGATGTGTATTTTTTTATTGTAAAAAAATAGTTATATAAATTGTTGGTTATTAGTACGTAAAATATAATTTAATCTTTTTTTGAAAAATGTGACTGTTAAAAAACAGAACTTTATTAGGAGTGGCGATAAAAATTATATAAATTGCAGGAAATACCCCGGAGACCAGGACCTTTCTTGCGATATTCTTATCGTTTCAAAAGCTTCTGTTCCCCCTATGTTTCCCAAAAACTTTATTTGTTAATTCAACTTATATAATTTACTAGTTAGATTGATTGAAACTATTCAATCAAAACCTAAAAGCGTATACTTATTACACATATATTATTAATACTAAGTTGATTTTTAACCCTATTATAATAAACAAATAAACACGTATGCATCCAAAAAACTTATCAGCTCTTCCATAGAGCCGATACCTCTTTTCCTTTATACTGAATAGATTAACAAATTTTTTCTTTCCTGTTAGTGCTGCTATCAGGGGATGAGATTGGTATGTCTAAACTCATTTTTTTGTCAATGCGCAGGCCTTGGCCCTGCATGTTAATGTCTTGACCATACCTCTATATCTATATTAATTATTTAAACACAAAATCTTTAAAAATGAAGAATCTAAACTCCTTATTCTTGGAGACTTACTTTAAAAAATGCATTAAAATTCCTCCGTTATTTTTAAGGAAGAAAGGTAAGAGTGCTTTATCATTTCTAGTAGTTGCTAGCTTGTTTTGTGCCTTACCATCGATGTTGAATGCGCAAGCATCGGGCAACTCATGTATAGATCCCCTCTCAGTTACTTTAACTTCAGCAGCAGAGGATATTATTGATGCCAGCCAACCGATTGATCCTAGTTACTGCCTGGAAAGTGCACAAACAGAATCTGGTTGTGGAAAATTTACTTTTACAAATATTTATAATCCTGCAGATCCAGATGATTGTCCCAAAGAGCTTTGCTACACTCCTAGTCAGGGATGTGGTTTAGGAATGGGAGGTGTTTGTGTTTATGACAACGATGGAAACTTGGTAGCGACTGAACCTATCGAAATATGCATAGCTGATTTGACAACCGATTATACAATTACAGTTTGTCGACCAGGAAATGGACCTGTTTCTATTAACAATGTTTCCATTAGCCCCTGTTGTGAGTTTATCGCAACCTGCCCGGGAGGAGATTTGGGGGATTATAATTGTGATGATGTACTTCCTGCTTGTCCAACAGTGATGAGTACGACTGACCCAGTAACTGGGGACTTTACAAGTATCACTGTTGATAATGCTGCGGGTGATTATGGAATTACTGTAAGCGTTGATCCCGCTCCATGTGGAGATGTTACCGTAATTTGTTCTGATGACCCAATGACTCCGGATTATTGTACGAATGGCACAGTTACCAGAACCATTACAGTGTTTGATGATTTAGATGGAGATGGAGTGATTGACCCTGGTACAGATGAAGAAACATCTGCTGTATCATGTGATTACACTATTGGTATTCTAGTTAAGCCAATAGAAGTAAGTTGCCCAGTAGTGGGTTCAGTAGAAGCTTGTACAAGTGCTGCGGATTTAGCAACAGCCTACGAAGCGTGGTTAGATGGTTTTATGACAAGTGGCGGATGTAGTCCAACGAGTACAGATTTAACCCCATTTGCAACAGTGCCAGATGCCTGTTCAGCAGATGAGATCGTAGTAAATATTACCTACGAAGCCTCAGACGATTGTAATACTACGGACTGTATGTCCAGCTTTAC
>JAHDHW010000076.1 GCA_020631105.1 Saprospiraceae bacterium
TTTTCTTTGTAGCGGAGGCAGGACTTGAACCTACGACCTTCGGGTTATGAGCCCGACGAGCTACCAACTGCTCCACTCCGCGATATTGGATTGCAAAAGTAAGGTAATACATTCTAATAAACAAGCACTTCGCAAAAAATAATCATTTTATCTTTCAATTGATCTACGTCGCTAATTTGGCAAAATGGCTTTTCCGGCAATGCAGTAACTAATGCAAAAGAGCTTACTTTTGGAAAAAGAATAAAATGCCTAAAATTACCCTTTCCATTCTTGTTTCAATAGTATTCTTTCAACTCGCTTATACGCAGGTATACCAAAGCGCTGAAAGTGTAGAATACGACCCTGTAAACCAACAATGGCTTATTGCCAATGGGAATATCCTTACGGATGATGGAAACGGAAACCTGGGCTTTTTCGGTTCTGCTAGTGCTTCTCATGGCATTGAAGTATTGGGTAATGTCATTTATGGTAATAATTCAAACATTGTCAGAGCCTATGACCTGAGCACAACGGAGCTACTGGGTTCCATCACAATCTCTGGAGCAATCTTTCTTAATGGGATGACCAATGATGGCGGGACCAATATTTATGTATCAGATTTTAGTACCAAAAAAATACACAGAATCGACGTTTCAGATCCTGCTAATATGATCCAGGAAGTTATCGTCGATAATACCGGCAGTACGCCCAACGGTATTGTCTATGATGGAGAAAATAACCGGTTACTTATGGTCTCCTGGGGAAATAATGCTGCGATCAGAGCTATCGATCTTAGTGATAATTCTATTACAACAATTGTTAGCACAAACCTTGGAAATATTGATGGGATCGACGAAGACAATGAAGGCAATTATTATTTATCTTCCTGGTCGCCCTCTGCTCAGATTTCTAAATTTGATAAAGATTTCGCCAATCCACTCGAAGTCATCTCAACTCCTTTCATTAACAATCCCGCTGATATTGGTTATTCATTAGAGCTTGATACCCTCGCCATTCCAATTGGTAATGATGTTGTTTTTGTAGGCTTCGAATCTCCGATGGATTCGATGCCGGTTTCAACTCGCTTTGTAGAAGAAAAAGAAGTAAACTTCCAGGTTTACCCTAATCCGGTAAGCAATCATAGTTTCATTCAATTTGAATTACAACAACCTTCAGCAATCCGATTAGATCTTTTAGATAACAAGGGATCCTTAATACATACGCTATTGAACCAAGAACATACTTCCGGGATACACAAAGTATTATTCACTGGACACAATTTATCACAAGGGGTTTACTACTGCCGATTAGAGATCGATAACAAAATCGTTACAAAACCCATTATAGTATTATAAAATTGCCTTATCACATTAAGCCATTCCATTATTGAACAAGACTTTCCGAATAACACTAATTATAACACTGGTTTTTCTCTTGCTGAAAAACTTAGCTATGACTGTTTTGCTAGGAGATCTGTCTTCTTTGATCCCTGCTGCGATTCATTTGATTTTAATTTATCTCCTTCAGATTAATTATAAACATAATAAAGTGATAATAGCTCTATGGGCATTATTCTACCTGGTAATCTTAAACGGAGTAGTTGCCGGAGGTAAAACCCTGGTAATCTTAAGTGGAAATGCCTGGGAAATCAATATGCTCCGGTACGGCATTGATCTCTTTCTTTTAGCGCTGGGGATTCTAATCTTGTGTTTCCGGAAAAGAATGGAGATATAAGGTAGGGATGCTTACATTTACTCGCTTTCACTTTTGTTCAAAAGGTAGCGACGTCGCATTTAATTTTGTACTTTTGCAGCACTTTTAAACCAAATTTAATCGAAATATGAAACCAGTCTATATTGTATCTGCCGTACGTACCCCCATGGGAAGTTTTGGCGGAGCACTATCCAAATTTTCTGCAGTTCAGCTAGGTACTATCGCAATCGAAGGTGCTTTGAAAAGAGCCAAAGTTCGTAAGACAGCGGTAGATGAAGTGATCATGGGAAATGTAATTTCTGCAGGACTTGGACAAGCACCTGCACGCCAGGCAGCAATCGCTGCAGGTATTCCAGAAAAAATACCCTGTACTACTGTTAATAAAGTATGCTCTTCAGGTATGAAGACCGTCATGTTCGGTGCGCAAAGTATTATGCTAGGTTTGAACGATATCGTCGTTACCGGAGGAATGGAAAGCATGTCAAACGCGCCTTACTATGTGCCTCGCGCAAGGTTTGGATACAAATATGGAAATGGAGTACTCGTAGATGGCTTGTTCCATGATGGCCTTCGAGATGCTTATGGCGAAATGGCCATGGGGGTCTGTGCAGATAATACAGCAAAAAAATATGATATCTCCCGAGAAGCTCAAGATGCTTTTGCGGTGCAGTCTTACCAGCGTTCAGCGGAAGCTACTGCCAGCGGAGCAATGAAAGCCGAAATTGTACCAGTAAGCATCCCTCAACGCAAAGGTGATCCGATCATTATGTCAGAGGACGAAGAATACAAGAATGTAAAGTTTGAAAAAATTCCAAACCTTAGACCTGCATTCTCCAAGGATGGTACCGTGACAGCTGCTAATGCTTCAACCATTAATGACGGCGCTTCTGCAATTATCTTAGCAAGTGCTGCCGCTGTTAAAAAATACAAGCTCAAACCTGTGGCTAAAATATTATCATTCGCTGATGCTGCGCAGGCGCCGGAGTGGTTTACCACCACCCCACCCCTCGCTGCCAAAAAAGCATTGAAGCAAGCTGGTCTTAAAAAGACAGACATTGACTTCTTTGAAGTGAATGAAGCATTTGCTGTAGTGACCATGGCTTTCAATAAGGACATGAGATTAAAAGAAAACAAAGTGAATGTACACGGCGGTGCCGTTTCTCTAGGGCATCCTCTGGGCGCATCCGGGGCTCGTATCCTTACGACACTTAATAATGTACTTCATCAAAAAGGCGGATCAATCGGACTGGCTGCTATCTGTAATGGTGGCGGTGGCGCATCTGCAATGATCATCCAAAAAGTATAATTATTAATTATTCGAAATAATCAAAAATGAATCGTACAAATCATCTATCGGGTATTAATCTATTATCTAAATACTTTTTACCTATCCTGATTTGTACTTTTCTTTTTGCCTCCTTTACCCTTAAGGCACAAAATATAGATTCAAGCCTGGAATCCTATTGGGATATAACAGATAGACATAGCATTCTCTGGCAAATCAATCCTTCCGATTCTATTCCTCATCAGGACAATATAGAAATGTCCGGCAAAAACGTGTCGGCTATTCTATACTATGAAGTCGATGAAGCACAAAACTTCCGGATTCGAAAAGACATCATCTTCCCACAACTACGGACCTTTAATAAAACCAACGAACCCGACTGGAAAAAGTACCGTGCCTACTTTCGGCGGACAGTAGAAAATGACCTGGCGCCAAGTATCAATGTTGGTCAAAAAACCATAGTGCCTTCAAAAGTTGACTCTGTTGAAATCGCAGGTATGCTAAAGGTATATTTCCAACCAGTAATGGGGCTTCAAATCACCAAGACCTTTTATCCTTCTATGGATGACCGGTACTTAGTTGAAGAGTGGACGATCCACAACACCTCCGATTCGGAAATACCTTTTTCTATCTCGCATGTCAATCACCAACAAGCAGAATTGGGCTACAAAGGTACTTATCGCTTTCATGCGTTTAGCAAGGGACAAGCATCTGCTCGATTATTAGCGGCTAACGAATCCTATACCTTTCCAATGTATTACGGTGCTACCATGAATGAGGAAAAAGCAGGTACATTCGATTATAAAAATGCATGGAAATCCAGAACAGATTATCTGCATAAGATCCGTTCACAACTGATCCTTAACACACCGGACGAAGTGTACAATCTACTTTTTTACTTTGCAAAGATTCGTGCAGCTGAAAGCATTTTCAATTCTTCAATGGGCTTGGTACATTCTCCTGGAGGTGGCAATTACTACGTTGGTATCTGGGCCAATGATCAAATAGAATATAGCGGTCCTTTCTTTCCATACCTCGGCTATCAAAATGCTAATACTGCAGCATATAACGCTTATAAGAAGTTCCTACAAAATATTCCAAAAGATGGTGGTCATATCCCTTATGCTTTCGAAGTGGATGGCAACTTCCCGATGGAGCATTTAGATCGTGGTGATGCTGCAATGACCGCTTACGGCACCGCTCAATATGTCCTTGCACTCGGCGATAAAAAAATAGCGAAAGAACTTTGGCCACTCATCGAATGGTGCCTGGACTATTGTCATGAACACCGTAATGCCCAAGGGGCAATCCTGTCGGAGTCCGATGAAATGGAAGGAAGAATTGAAACTGGAGATGCGAATTTATCCACCTCGTCATTATACTATGGGGGATTAAAAAACAGCATCCGTATTGCAAATGAACTGGGTAAAAAAGACCTGGCAGCTCAATACAAAATACGCCTCAAAGAAATGCATCAGGTTATCGAAAATTACTTTGGTGCAGAAGTGCAAGGTCTCCAAACTTATAAATACTTCGAAGAAAACAAATTACTCAGACACTGGATTTGCCTCCCACTGGTGATGGGGATTACCGAAAGAAAAGACGCAACCCTTACAGCCCTGTTCGAAAAACTCTGGACACCAAACGGCATTCTGGTAGAGTACGTCACCAAAGAAAATGCGGAGAATGCTATCTTTTGGGATCGCGCTACACTCTATGCGCTTCGTGGAGCAATGCGGGTAGGCGCTCTGGAAACGGCATTCGAAAAATTAACAAAATACTCTACTAAGAGGTTATTGGGAGATCATGTCCCCTACCCCATTGAAGCTTACCCAGAAAACAATATGAAACACCTCTCGGCAGAGAGTGCACTTTATTGTCGAATCTTTACCGAGGGAATGTTTGGTTTAGAACCACTAAGCTTTTCAAAAGTAGCGATCAGCCCTAAATTGCCGGACAGTTGGAAATACGCGGAACTCAAACAGGTTTACCTGGGAAATGCTCCTGTTGATATTAGTTGCGAACGAATGGGTAAGCAACTTCGTATTACTGCAAAAAAGGAAGGCAAGGTAATCTTACAAAAAGATATAAGCCCAGGACAAAGAGTTGAATTAGCATTATAGCTTTAAGCAACTCTAATTCATATATTTCTTAATCTCTGTTAGTAATGCATTCTCCGGTAATTTCTTGTTGAGAAACTGCTTCATCACATTGATCATATCACGGGTCATCGTCTCTCTAAAACCCAACTTCAATCCAAAGTCATAACAGAGTTTTTCTTCTTCTTCATGGATTACTCCATCCACTGCCATAGCGAATAATAAGTAATATAGAATCGTCATCCGTTCTTGCTCATCAGGTGGAGGCGAAATTTCGTAATCATCTAAATTTTCTTCAATCTCATCTAACTCTGCAGGAGTTACTTTTAGTTGTTTACCAACATTAAGTACAAACTTTCGTTCTACTCGCTGAATCTCACCGTCTGCTCCGATCATACGGATCAGGTGTGCTAATATCGCTTTTTGTCGTTCCACTTTATTCTAATTATTAACTAATGTAAATTCAATTTAAAATCTAAATCTAACCTTTTCTAATGTTCTGGTCTGACTTATTTTCCTTTCCCTTGTAGCAGTACAAGGACTGTATAAAACATAATTTTGAAGTCTAAAACCAGAGACATGTTCTCAATATACAAAATATCAAATTTTAAACGCTGAAGCATTTGATCAATATTAGAAGCGTAGCCATACTTCACTTGCCCCCAGGAGGTTATTCCTGGCCGTACTTTTAACAAATGTTTGTAATGCGGAGAACGCTCCATAATCTGATCAATAAAAAACTGCCGCTCTGGCCTCGGCCCCACCAAAGACATATCCGCTTTGATTACGTTCCAGAATTGAGGTAGTTCATCCAGTCTCCATTTCCTCATCGTTTTGCCCCAGGGAGTCGTCCTGTTATCATCCTCACTGGATAGCTGCGGTCCTCTCGCTTCTGCATCGGTATACATTGAGCGAAATTTATAAATCGTAAAAGGTTTACCATTAAGCCCAATCCGTTCTTGTCTATAAAATATAGGCCCCTTTGAAGAAAAGTAAACCCGAATCATAATAAACACAAGTAAAGGAGACAAAAGAACCAAAAGTATGACACTCGCAACCACATCTATCAGGCGCTTGATTAACTGCTGCCATCGGGGCATCAACTCCTGGCTGATCTCAATCAACACTGCACCATAAACATGATTCATTTTGACATTACCCAATAAAATATCATACATATCAGGGATGATCTTCACCAAAACATCCTCTCCAAAATCAAACAATGTATTGAGGATATTACGCAGTTGAGGTTGTGCTTTTTGCTCAATTGCAATGATGACTTCTTCTATCTCTTCCTGCGGAATAATAGTAGCTAATTTATCCGCAGTTCCAAGGTTTGGCAGTTTATCCGTTAAGGATAACTTTTGTGCTTCTGAAGTAGGCACAAAGCCAACCAGTCGATAACCTAATCCTTCCTGGCGATTATTAATCTCTTCAAAAACTTCTACTGCCCTTTTTCCATCACCAATGATGATTGTATTAAAACTCACGGTACCATTTCTTAAGCGACGTTTTGCCCAGGTCAATATAATCATCCGAACAAGGGAAGTGAAACAGAAATGTAAGCCAAATAATACTCCAAACGAAGTATAATAGGTTCGGTAGTCATAGACTACATCATCCAATATTAATGCGAAAAATAAAAAGAAGACACCGAGGAAGGTGATAAAAAAAGTACGGGCCAAAGTAGCCAGTCGGGACATTCGATAAATATCCCGATACTTATCAATGGTGGAATAAAGAAATATCCAGCCAATTGGAATCGCAATGATCCCTAGCCAAAAATTATAATCATGGATAAATACTTCAGGGCTTAACTCCACATTTTCTACTCCCTTGCGATATGCAAAAAAGCAAGCCCAAGCCAACATAGCCATTACAAAATCAGCAATGGTATAGATGTTAAAGTCAATTCTCCGTTGACGGTTCATCGCTAAGTACTATCCGGTATTTCATTCAAAGGTTTGCTCCTTGCATTGAATCAGGCATTGCCTAAAAAGCAAGCAACTTTATATTGTCAAGGCGAATTTCGGCATTTTCAAGGGTAAATTCACCATTCTCTAAAGGTATTTGCGCACTCACCCGAATCTCATATCGACTTGTATTCGTCTGATTTAACAGGTTAAAGACCTCCGTAAAATTAAAATATACTTTATTCCATTCGTCTTTTGCATTCAGGCCGTAGGTCAATTCCGTGAATACAATATTCCCCTGAGTATCATATCCAGTCAATCCAACGAATAAGGGAACATCCGCTTTATAGTCCATTTCCAGGTAAGCTAAAAAGCCTTGGTTTTGGGCTGGAAAAACCTCCAGCAAATCACTCGCCGACGCTACTCCGGGCATATCATCTTTGTTTAATTCTATATAACCACTCGCTGATCCTTCGCGTACTTCGACCGTCGTCACCTCCAGGTCAGAGAACCTACTCACCCCTTCATTAAAGGTTTCTTCAAAAAGAATCTTAACATCATCCTTGTAGACCGTCTCCGGAATTAAAGTCACGGTATCACCAGGTACCAGGTCAGCACTGGTTTCATAACGCGCATACATCGGATAAATATCAGGAGTATTGGCTATTCCATTTTCCTTAATCCCCGGATCAATGATAAATTCTGTATTCCCTTCACTGATTACGGGAAAAACCTTAGGCATACTAAATGCCCCGAGGAAAGAACCGTTTACAGTGATCCAGGCATCTGATATCTTAATGGAATTACTTCCTCCTTGTGCATTATACTCAAAAGGCTCTAGTTTGACATAGGCGGGGATCGGCTCATCAGGATTGATAATATCACAGGAGCTGATCAAAACTATGGCGAAGAGTATTATATAGTTAAATAATTTCATGCTATCTGGTAAATAAGTTTTAGTATTCCTTTCTTTAATGCAATGCTCGCAGCGTTAGAAATTGTTCAATAATTAGGAGTATCAGTTCAAAATAGATTGCAATAACGGAATATTATCGGTGTAAATGTAATCAGGACTATTCTCGATCATATCTATTGCATCATTTCGTGTCTGATGAATCCCAAGTGTAACAAATAATCCCAAATCATGGGCCTTCTTAATAATAGGTGCATCTACTTGATCAAAGTTGCCTGACACACCGTAAAAACCTTCGCTTGCCGCTAGTTCAATACTCATATCATCTATCCTCGTAAAAAAACTAAGTTGTACCTCTGGCAGTTTTTCCTTTAAAGTTCGTAGGATTGATATATCAGAGGATTCTACTATTATCCAATCACTAGGCGAGTATTGCTCTATAATATTGATCAGACTTTCCTGATATTTAGTTAGAAAGTCCTGATATTCAAACGTATTTGGGCAATCAAGTGATGTCTTGAGGTCCAAAAAAATATAGGGCCGGGGATTTAAGCTATAGACCAAATCCAAGGCATCCTGCAATTGAACCAACTGCTGCTCATTATTCCGTTGAGTATCAAAACCTCTTACATAATGGCAATCCTCTAGCACCTCATCATTCCATTGGTACAAACATCCAAGACAATCCGTCAAAGTTTGCAGGCGCTGGTCATGATATAAAAACAGGGTCCCATCCGCACTCATCTGTACATCAACTTCGACTCCATCTACCTGGTAGTTCTGTACTGCTTTGGATATACTCCCAAGGCTATTTGCAGGCAGATTTACTTCTGGAGAACTAAAGCCCATTCCGCCATGACCAATAATCCCAATACTGTTTGATCTTAGGTTATCTATCTCGGATAAGTCAGTTTTCTGACACTGGGTCAAGAGGAAGAAAAAAACCAGTACAAATATTACTCTGTGCATATTTATTACACTTTTCTAATCTCCTTGGCTCTTTATAAACGGTATCCTAACCACAAACGTGCCTGCGGCGAAAAACCACTAAATGAATCTACCCGCCCATCAAAGGGATCGACTAGTCGTTCGAGGTAGGCACCTAATCCCAAAGTTTGGCCGAGGTACCATTTTTCACTTAATTCAAATTGAAAGCCATAAGAAGCATGAAATTCGTGAATACTATTCCAATCCTCCCCTCCAAAGTCCTTAAATTGAAAAAATATACTTTGGTATTCTATAGCTGCCAAGGCGGAAAACCGTGGTTTGATTATAAATCGACGTCGATAGCCCAAGTGTATTCCCCATGGCGCATCGAATAAGTCATTAGCATCAGAATAGACGATTTTAGGCCCGGCAAAGATTACATTATCTCCAAATTTGGCTACATAGGCTAAGTTCGCATTATAGCCCGTAAAGCTCAAACCCGTTCCAAGCTCAAATCCAGATTCCCAGCGGCGTTCAGCCGCGTTTTGTTCTGCGCCCTTATCCGGCCAGGAGTTTTGGCTGGATAAGCTCAGCGAGTAATAAAAAAGCAACAAGAGTAAAGTGATTCCCTGTGTATTCATAGTTTACTACAGGCTTTGATTTCGGGCCTCAATTTGTTCTAGGATTTGATAGGCTATTTTTAAGGCATGGTATCCATCTTCTATCGTCACGATTGGCTGTCGATCTTCTATAATGCACTTTGCAAAGGTCTCCAACTCCATCCGAATGGCATTAGTCGCTTCCGTCTCCAGCATTTCAAGATGAACGAGTTTTACCCCATCCTCCGTATGTAACTCCAATTGATTTCCCGTATCCGGAATCCCTTCGTCCCCTTCTTCAAAAAGTCGAATAACCTGAGCATTCTTCTCCAAAAAATCGAGGCTGATATAAGCATCTTTTTGAAAAAGCCGAAGCTTTCGCATTTGCTTCATCGAGATTCGACTAGCTGTAAGGTTCGCTACACAGCCATTCTCAAACTCAAGTCGTGCATTGCTGATATCCGGAGATTTACTGACGACCGCAACTCCACTTGCAGAGACATGCTTCACCTCCGACTTCACTAAATTCAATACCAGATCAAGGTCATGAATCATAAGGTCAAGAATTACGGATACATCCGTTCCTCGAGGGTTGAACATTGCTAAGCGATGTGCTTCAATAAATTTTGGATTAAGCTGCATCCCTTCGAGTGCGAGCAATGCAGGATTAAATCTTTCAACATGTCCAACCTGAACTTTCACTTTCGAGGATTGGCTCGCCGCTAATAATGTTTCCGCTTCGGTCAAAGTATGGGTTAGCGGTTTTTCAATAAATACATGCTTTCCCATTTGGATAGCCCGCATCGCCAACTCAAAATGCGTAATCGTAGGCGTTACAATGTCGACTACATCAACTGCCTGTAATAATGCTTCTAGATTATCCCAACGGGGTATTCCACTTTGCGCTGCGGCTTCAGCATTCTCCTCATTGGGATCATAAAATCCCAGGAATTCGTACTCTTGTACTTGTTGAATGCATTTGAGGTGAATCTTACCAAGATGGCCAACACCAAGTAATCCGATTTTTAACATGTTGCAAAAGTAAGGTAATAGAAATGGAAATGAAAATGCCTCAATATCGATCCACCGTAAAAATATAAAAGGCCCTGTATTCTTCTGATACAGGGCCTCTATAAGGATAATTTAGGTTCTTTATTTATATAATTTGCTCTAAGCTATTGGCTACATAGAAGATCCGCCACTCATCGTCATAACTGCTTTGTTGATAATACCGAAGAGTTGCTCTAATGAATTTACATTAGCATTATTGAAGTTTAGTTTCATAACGGAATCCATAGAATCGCCTGTAGCTTTACTAGTCTCGATGATCAGGTTTTTGAAGCTATCCTTACCCATATTGAAAAGCATTTGCTGCTCATCATCCATATTCATGTCTTCCATTTCTTCTAAATACTTCATTGTACCCGGGATATCCCAGAATACACGTTGTACATTTTGAGAAAGGGCCACTGCTTCTTTTGGATTGATTAACTGATCTTTTCTGTATAGTTTACCAGCTTTTGTTGTTGGTACTTTTTTGTTATTAGAGATCACTAACATATCATCTTTGACAGACATAAAAACATCCATCGGCATATCTGGTACAGCCACCTGAAAAAGACCATTCTCTTCTGTAATCATAGAAGATTGTTTTGCCAGGTCGATAAACTTAAGCAAGTTACCTTTGCTACCATGAGACATTAGAAAGGTAAACTCTGGTAAGCGTTGCTTCTCCATTTTGGTGATTTCCTTCTTGTTAAAGTCATCATCAAATTCGTAAGTAGTTACTTCTTTTTCGAATTCTTTTACGCCTGTGACGACAAACATCATATCTCCACCCCAAAGGTTATAAAGATCATCAGCAGTCATTTCTATACCCATTCCTTTAAGCGACTCAAGTGCCATGCTTTCATAAACAGGGTATTGAGCTAACATTGGATTCTCTGATTCTTTCACTAACTCAATTGCATTATTTACATTCAAGTTGAAAGAGAAATATCCAAGGTTATTCTTAGGCATATAGGTCAAAAACTTTTCATTGAAATCACCATCGAATACCTTTTCGTAGATATTCATCATGGTTTCATTCATGAAATAGTCCGTCGCAAACTCTGTTACTCCTTTATTGAAGTTAAGCCGCATTGCCATATAAGAATCTTCATAAAGACCAGACATCATCCCCATCATCATCTGAGCCATCGGATCAGCACCAGCACCTTGAAGATCATTAGTCATTTTGGCAAAGGTCTCATAATCCATCCAGAAGTTAACATCATCTTTGGTAACATTTGCTTTTTGAAACTTAGGATGCGTTGCAATTGAGTTTGCAGGTTTATTACTGATCAAGCTAGACATCCAGTCATTGGTTGCTTTCTGTTTACGTTCTTTGAATTCCGTGTATTCTTCTTCCTCGCCGAATTTCAGTTGCACACCACCGAAGAATAGTTGTTTATCATTCCATGCAAACTTTGCGTCTGCATCCGGGCTCATGAACTTCATACCATTTTCTTCCTGGACAGGCATCATAGGCGCTACGTGCTCATTAATCAGCGCATTAAATTTAGAAGCGTCGTCCATTTTCATGGTCATGCCCATATAAACGTCATCACCTTCCATTTTTCCAAAGAAGTAAAAAGAAGAAAGCATATCAATACCCAGTTCCGAAGGATCATTAAGGTATTTTTGTACAGTTTCGCCCATTGGGCCAGCACCTTTAATCATTTCCTTCATCCCCATTTGAATAAAGTCAAACTCTTTGAGTTTAGAGAATTTAACTTTAGAATTAAGTACTCCGGGATTAACAGTAAGTACAAAAGTCGCGTCTTTGGGAATGTTGGTTTGTAGGCCTTGAGCTTGAACTCCCATAAAAGTCAAGCACATTAAGCAGAGGGTTAATAAAGATTTGTAAATCATTAGTATGGTTTGAAATTAGATAATTTGTTGTATTGAAATTTTAGAATGTAATTTGATTTTCGATGGACTTTTTCCCTGTAATAATTTCAGCAAAATTGCTTTCCATTTTTACGGCTTTCTTAGTCGGAGACATTTGTGCTTTTGTATTCGTCATCTTTTTGACAGGACGGTCGAAGCGATATACGCTTATATATTTTGCCGATTCCATGATGAATCTAGCTGTAAAATGTAATCCATCATATTCTTCCTGGGTAAGATTCAGATCACTTAGATACTTGAAATATCGGGAAAATTTCCCGGCACTATAACCAAAGTTATCTTTCTTAATGGTTGGAAAAGGAGTTTGATTCAGGGCATCAGCGACTTTGTTAACTGCCTTATTAAGCGTCTTTACATTATCAAAGTTACCACTAACCTTGAAAACAAAGTCTTCGAAATCGCTATTTATTTTTACATTTTTGAGTCCGTCCATTTTGGTAAGTGTACGACGTACTTTTGCAATCTCTGCTTCAATTTCAGATTTTGAAGGAATTTCAATCCCTTGAAATTCGTCCATTTGCATATAATTCTTGAGATTTTCTTTGCTCTGGCTCATATTTATGGTGAGCAACATATCGCCTGAGCCATTAGATTTCATATTGACTTCTTCCGTAATCTCGAAGCAACTTGAGAAAAATACAGGAAGAGCAAAGAGGAATAACAGTTGAAATATTCGTTTCATATTAAAGTTTAAAAATTTGAGGAAAATGGGTACCTCTTAGTTTAACGAATAACCATTGCAATATGTGCTTAGTTTAGCTTTAATGTTTTGTTAATAGACGAAAGTCTTAAATCTTCGGATTAATTAAGGAGAATCCCTTAAAAAAGCCAGTTAAGCAATCATAATGCTAGGATTCGTCCCTTAAGGAACGGTTAACCGTAAGGCTTTATGTATGAAGTTGTTTCTGCTTTCATGAGTTATAAGCATTTTCGTCTACATTCTGTTTGCAAATACTGAGCCTAAGCGTTTTTTGGGGAGCTAGTTTTCTTTTGTCTTCATTTTTTCATAGATGAAAAAACGCTACCTGTCGGTAGACAGGGAAGCAAAAACGCCAGCTTGATCGCAAATGGATCAAGCTGGCGCATTTATTTGAAAGAGTATTTTGGTAAATACTATCTATTCAATCACTAACTTCTGGATAGAATGGTGTACTTCACTAGATAATTCTACAAAGTACATTCCTTTAGGAAGATCTGAAACTTCCATTTCCATGATGTTAAATCCTTCTGTCACATTGATGTCTTCAGATTTAACCATCTTACCATCCAAAGTAATCAATCTAAGATTAGCAGGACCTGCTGCTTTAGCTACGATTCTTACATTTACGAAATTGTCCGTCGGGTTAGGGAATAACTCCATACTAAAGTCATCTCTTGATACTTCATAAAGTGCAGTTAGTCCATCACTCTCAATGATAGTTGCAGCACTTGCACATACAGGATCATCTCCACCAGCTGAAGCACATGCCTCACCACGGAAGTCATCAAGGTCTAAGATCTCAAAATTATCGATCGCCCACCCAGGGAATGCTCCGGATCCTGATGTTAGTTCGTTAGTACCAAATCTGAATCTGAATTCAATAGTTTTACCAATGTATTCAGTTAGGTTTAGATAAGTATCAACAAATCCATCACTGTTTCCACTAAAGCCAGCAAGAGAAGGAATAGCAAATGCGTTAGTTCCACCGTAAGCTAAAATTACATTATATCCATTTCTGATATTATTATCAAAACTCAAACGTGTCCAACTTTCTTCTCCTGCTTCCCGTACTTCTACGAAACCACCATTTACAGCTAATTCTGTATCATAGTAATTATCGAATCTCAAAGCTGGTCGAGTACCAGTGATTTCAAAAGACTCTGTAGAATATAATCGAACATCCGTAGCTTCTACTGCATTATCATTTACATAAAACGCAAGATCACCAGGACTAGTCAACTGATCCGTCAATTGCCAGAAAGATTCAGCACCTCCTTCGCCAATTTCAATATCCCATCCGCTTGTTCCTCCAGAGAAATCATTAAAGTATAAAGTAGTGGATGCTACTGCAGCGGATGCTAGTAATTTATAAGAAACTGTAATCACATCATTTTCAGCAACTGCTCCGATATCAAAGGAAACAACATCACCTACAACAGTTGCAGGATAGTTAGAAGAACCATCAACTATTACTGCTCCTTCAGGAATTTGATCAGTTACGGTAAGATCAGTTACCGGATCTTTCTTGTAATTAGTAACGGTAATATCAACAAGAATCTCCTCACCTGCTGCTACGATTGGAGTAGCTGTTTTGGCGATTAATAATTCATCCAGACATAATGGATGAGACAAAAATCCTTCTGTATTATCATTTCTATTTGCGGTACTACCTTCAACTGCATCAAAACCAACACCACGACGTGCAAATACATTATAGATTAAACAGAAGTTTTCACCTTCGTAGATCGCTTCATCAGCAGCCAGAATTCCTTCTCGTCCTCTTACGAAACCAGGACTACAAGCTTGTTCTTTCATTCCTTCAATCACTAAGCGAATCGCTCGGGCATTTCCACTTTCAAGGTTATTGATATCTGCATCATAACCATATTCATCAACCATTGCCCAGTATAAATCCCAGGTTACTGCGGCCCAAACTTCTCCAAGTGGATGCGGCGCACCTGTTCCAATAATATCATCGTAAGTTTTTGGATAAATCTCCATATCAGTACTATAAGGGAAAGTACGAATTCCACGACCGTCTGTATCTTGTCCAATTGCATAAGTACCGATTCCTCGAGCATCCGTTCCAGCATCACCAGGTTCAACCGAACTGACAAGTGAAAAGAAATCACTCCATCCTTCTCCCATTTGCTCGTCATTACTTAGACATCCAGCTTGAGAAGGACCACCAGTAAGTCGATTAGAAACACCGTGTCCAAATTCGTGCGCAACGATACCGTTATCAAAACTTCCGTTCAATTGAGAAGGACCAGTAATTTGTGGTGTCTGCAAAGTAGCATTCACAGGAATACCACTAGTAAGAGAAGCTCTTAGCAAATTACAATTCGGTACATTGATCATAACCGCAGGAATCGTTACTTGCGCTCCTACCGCTCCAGCTCCCATTGTAATTACTTCCGTACCATCTCCACCATTTACACCAACAACATTACAAACAATTACACCAATTGCACCAGCTTCTTCTGCTTGTAAAGCTTTTAATCCAAACTCACAACTTCCACGATCAATCATTGCAATATTACCGGTTAATTCATCTCCGTTAATTGGAGGATCACAACCTAAAGTTCCCTCAGAAGTTCCATCATCAACAAATACTAAATTACCCGTAACTGGTGTAGCCGTAATCTGTGCACCAAACCCTGCTGGTTGAGCAGCATAGATACCTTCCAATTCTTCCGGAGAGTTAACATTTAACAGATCTGTATCACTTGCTCCCCAAAGGAACATTTGCATTCTACCATTACCACCATCCGGAGGTGTACCAAAGTTGGCATTATTGGTTCCTCCACCATCTGCAGATTCTGCTTGTACATAGTCATTGGCAGCTCCACCATTACCGTAGTTATTTACCTGGAAGTTACCAGCAGCTTCATCGAAGCCATAACGGTAAGTGAAATCATGAATAAAGTTATTCATGTAGAATAAGTTGACTTGTGCAGCATTTGTATTATCTGTTGGCTCTAAAGCCGTATCGTGCTCGAAATCAAAAATCAAATCCATTCCGCCATCTGGTTCATTTCCGTCAGATTGATCATTAAAATCAGTATCAGCATAAGCATGTACATTATTACCACGAGTAATCGTAAACTCTGCACCTTCCTCACCATTCGTATCATGCCATCCAAAAGGAGAAGCAACAGAGTCAGCTGGGTTTACGATTAGGTCATGTGATCCGTGGTTGGGAGATTCAGCAGGAGCAGGATATACTCGGTAAGAACCGTCCATCATCATGTCTACTAAAGCAGAATTAGTTTCGTTAGAACCATTTGCCTGTACAACAGAAGTACAAGACTTACTATGCCGGTGAAGTGGCATATCTTCCATATTACAGTAAACGGTATAATTATTTTTCGATAGTAAACGACCGTCGATCGCGCTAACGCGCAGTGACCAGTAATCACTACCTGCTACATCTAAATCAACATTCCAGCTAATTTCATATTGATCATCCTCATTTTTGTCATAACATAGATACACCGGGATATCATTCTGAGCAAATGATGTTGGCGCATAAACGAAGCTATTACTTCTTTTTTCAGCTAAAAGTTGGAAAGATTCGACCGTTTGAATATTCAATGCTTCGGCAGCAGCTCTGATTGCAGCTTCAGCATCTAAGTTAGCTGCTCCAGTGTTGAGCTTCGTAGCAATATGCTTTACGGCATTAGATTGTAAGTTGTAGACTTTATTGTCTTTGATACCAATAGTAATCAAACCATTATAGACAGGAACACCTTCTACCGTTTGCCATAGATAAAGGTGCGTAGCATTATGATAGGAAGATACATAATGATCAGACACTAAGTAATCCTCAATGCTCTGCGTATTTAATCCAAGCTCAGTTGCTTGTTTAGCCAGCTCGGACTTCGCTAATCGGACGTCCGCATCATTTTGGGCAAATAAAGACAAGCCCAAAAACAACATAAGGGCAAATGTTGTAAAGGTTTTTTTCATAATTGCAAAAATTTTATCGAGTTGTTTATGTTATACATTATTATACATATAGGCGGACAAATTTTGTCCTTTAGTAGTAAGTCATTATGTTTTTTTGGGGAAAAATTATCGAGTATCCTAAATTTTGGAAAACAATAATACCAATAAATTCACTAAACTGCCGCTGTAAGCACCAATACAATACCTTGTTGACGTTCAGACTGCAAACGAATACTATTTAAGGCCAATAATAAACAAAAAAACATTTGACAATTTTAAGAATATGACCTTGAATACGATTAAGAATCAATCAATGATTCTAGAAATCGTGCCTGTAATACATAACTATTGCACCAAAGAGCGTAATAAGAGCGATTAAAACGGAGGCCATTTTAATAGAATATCGCATATGCCGGACAAAGGTTTCGATATTCTCTTTTTGTTGAGGGTATTTGGGATAAATTTCCTGTTCCATTTTTTCGCGGTTAAAGATATGTGCCGCGCCAAACTCTACTCTATTCTGCACTAATTCCTTATACACTTTAAATACACGGACCCGAAAGTATACATTTAGGAAAAGCATAGCTATAAACAAACCAATGACAATCGATATCAATAAAACGTACATAGGTAATTACAAGAGTGATTTGGTATAAATTGTTGTAAAATTAAATTAAAAATGAATAGGAAAGAAGAATTCTCCAAGTCTCTACAGTTGCGAGGATACGTTTTGGAGACAGCATCGAGCGGAGCGAGAGCGGATCAGCGAATAATACTATTTCAAAAGCGCTTGTACCTTTGCCTCTAACCAGTTTTTGTCCGCCAAAACAGAAACAGAAGTCTCCCGAATTTGAGTCAATAGCTGTTGGATACGTTCTTGATCATTAGGGATCAAATAGTTGATCTGAGCTACTATATTCGTAAAATTACGGTTAGCGACCAGGTGATGTTCGGCAATTGAATCTTTATTGACGGAAAGGAATTTACGCATATTATTCACTTGAGCATCGACTTGTTCTTCTAATCCTTTCTCTATAAACACTTTTAACCAAACTCGTCTTTCATAGAGCCTGAAGTAGATATATTTGAGTCTCGATTCTAGTAAATAATCATGTACACGATCAAAATCTCCTTTTTCAAAAGTCAGCATCGTCAACCCTAATAAGTATACATTATCATCCCGATTATCTGCATAGCTCTTATGTTTTTCTAAAAACTGTTCTACCCACTCTGATTCTCCTAACCAAATACCAATATTGACCAAATTAAAATACTGGACCGGGGAAAATAGCATAGGATCAAGCTCGGCTACGGTCTCTAGTAAAAACTTGTTGAGTTCAAAGCTTTCCCGATAGAAAGAAGACTTATCCAGAAAAACATACCGGCAGTGATTGCTTAGATTAGTTGTAATATTATGGATATCAAATTTGTTCAATTTTTTGTAATGCTCAAAAAGCAACTCCTTTAGTTCTCCATAATATTCCTTCTTATTTTCGGATTCGGCTAACAACAAAGAAGTATACCATATCTTGACCGCCGGGATATCAAAATATGGACTTTGAGGAGCGTATGCTACGATTTCTTCAATTAGATTAGATTCCGCCTGGATAGAAGGATTAAGCTTATTTAAACTATTATTAGTGTAAGCATAATTTAGTTTGAGGATGATATAAAATACATCAAGGGCTTTTTCGGCTTGCAAGACCTCCGCTGAACGGGTAATTAAATTCACCTTACTTCGGAATCCCAGAGATTTTTCCTGTTCCACCAAAAATTTCTGATAAAAGTAATTAGCATCCCTAATCTCGTCCTCGTCCAATTGCTTAAGAATATGAGTAAGATAAAGATTATAATCATTCATCAAATCGTACTCTCCTAAAAAATTGAGGTAGATTAGGCGTTGCATCACTCCATTATTATTAGTTCTTTCGGTGATAATAAACTGCTCGAACAGTTTATAAAGTTTGGACAAGAGTTTATAAATGGCCTTGTCTTTGAATGCTTCTCCTGTAAATACATGGTCATACGCTGCCTCTTCCGTAAAATCCTTACTATCAAAACGACCATGGAATTGTACCACAAAGTCACATAACATCATCAGTTTTTCATTCTTATTCCAATAGGGAGAGCATACAAAATCCTTAAAGCTACGGACACGTGCTTTTTCCAGCTTTTCAAGCATTCTAATTAGCCTAATATTTCTCATAAAAAAAGGAGGATGCTTTTAAAATCAGGATTTTTGGAAAAATTAGTAATTGGAAATGGGAGTACCAAGATAGTATATTGACCACTCAAGCAATAATTTTCACTTATTTAATCCACATAAAACATTAAAATCGAATGAGAAAGCAACTCTATTTCATTTTAGTGGTGAGCGCATTGCTCGCCTTCGCTGCTTGTAGTAATTCAAGCTCAAACAATAATAGCCAAAGTACAGATACCTCTACACAAAGTTCATCTAGCGAGAATGTTGCCGCAGCGGCACCGCCGCCGCCCGGCTGCCCGCAACCGGATTTGGTAGAACTTACCAATGCGGTGTACAATGCCAAAGAGGATTATACCCTTTCCTATTCGTGGACAAGCGTATCAAATGCCTCAAAGTATAGCTTCAACTTCTATATTGATGGTTCTGTAGCTTTTAGCAACGCTAATGTAACCACTACAAGCATTACTTTTACACAGAACATCCCTTCTGGAAGTAAGATTAAGGCAGAAGTGACAACTAATTGCTCAAATGGACAGAATAGCTCACCGAAGCCATCCTTTGAAGCAACTTACTTCAATTCTATTGCGGAGCATGATATTATTTTTCAGGCAAAACCAACGAATAGTGTAAATGATATCTGTGCCAGGACTTGTGATAAGATCAAATTCACAGGGGCTTCAATCCTTAATACAGATGGTACAGTCATCAACTTAACCACCAATAGTTCTAAAATCTATTATCTGGACTTTAGCATGGTAAAACAATGCATTGACTGTAATGGCAGTACCGCACGAAGAAAGGTAGATCCTACAGCTTTTAATGGCTGTCTGGCCGACCCAAGTAATGATTACTCGATTTACGATCCGGGTAAATTTACCGTTTGTCCATAGCATTTTTAGATTCCCAATGTATAATACATCGTTCCCTTCGCAATTCGCGGAGGGAACAACTTTGGGATTTTTTTGAAAAAGTGTAATTGGTTGTAGGGATAAAAGAATCTAATTTTGAGTTATCAAACACAGACAACATCCGCTGATTTTATTTAACCAATAAACCATTAAGTACCCAAAGATGAGTATTTTAAATTACGCAACAAAAGAACCCAATGTGCCTGGAAGTTCTGTCAATGATATTTATCCTGACATTGAATATGAAATGATTCCTATTAATGACGAACAGTTTATAGGCCCTCTTTTTCCAAAGCTAGATCAAAATCAATTTGAAGCAAATAAATCTTCAAAAGCTATGAAAGATCTACTGAATCAAACCAAAGCCTTCCAATTAAATGCAGCTGAAGTACATGGTACAACAATGCACATTTTTCAAATGGAAGAGCCAGTCAACACCGAAAATGAAATACGTATTCTACTTCCTTTAAACAGAGTAGCATCCGTAAAGCAAACTAAAAAATACACCAAAATTCTTATGGAGAATGGTAAAACTATAAAAACCAAAATTGATTTTAACGCTTTGCAAGCGTTATTAAATGAAAACGGATTCACCAATAAAACAGAAAAGCTAATTATTAAGCCATAGTGAGGCTTTCATTTCCCCTAAATCCAAATGTTATCCCATTGAACATGTTAACCCCCAAATAACCAGGCAGCTATCGTATAATCTATTCTCTCTCTCCTATTTCAACGGTAGCTGCTATTTAACTTTGTATTCTCTCTCAATTACATTTAAAATGCACTGCAATTTTGCAGTGTATTTTTTTTATCCCGCCTGTAATCTAAACTCTTCCTTCCTTAATCACCTTTTACTTTTAGCGAACACTTATTAATCCTGATTTTCATTACATTTGGCTACACAACTCATCAACCTCTAAAATATGCGAACATTACTACTCTTATTATTTACCGTTTGTACCCTTCTAATTACTAAGGCACAAACTCCTGATTTATCTTATTATTTCGCTGATCCACCGCTGAACACCTCCGGTGGTCAATTCAATCCAAAGATCACAAGTCCGAAAGATTATCTTGGCTATCATGTTGGAGAATGGCACGTCAGTCATGATCAGCTTGTCGGATACATGAAAACGATTGCAGCGGAATCCGACCGCATTTCAATTGAAACATATGCGCGTTCTTACGAAAACAGGCCGCTTTTATTACTGACTATTACCAGCCCTGCAAACCATAAAAACATCAATCAGATTCAATCCAATCATAAAAAACTATACGACGGTACTGGTGATGGCAAGATGGACATTTCAAAAATGCCTGCGATCATATACCAGGGGTATAGTGTACATGGTAATGAAGCCAGCGGAGCTAATGCGGCTGTACTTTATGCTTATTTCCTTGCTGCGGCCCAAGGCCAAGAAATCGAAAACATCTTAAATAATACCGTTGTCCTTTTGGACCCCTGTTTCAACCCGGATGGTTTGCACCGATTTGCGGGATGGGTGAATAGCCATAAAAGTTATAACCTGGTTGCGGACGGCGAAAGCCGGGAGCTCAACGAAGTTTGGCCGGGAGGCAGAACCAATCATTACTGGTTTGATCTAAATAGAGATTGGTTGTTATTGGCACACCCTGAAAGTCGTGGACGTATTCGCAACTTTCAGAAATGGAAGCCAAACATCCTGACGGATCACCACGAAATGGGATCCAATAGTACTTTCTTTTTCCAGCCGGGGATTCCTACCCGAACCAATCCCCTTACGCCAAAAAGAAACCAGGAGCTTACTCAACAGGTAGCGACTTTTCATGCTAAAGCTTTGGATAAAATAGGATCTCTTTATTACTCACAGGAATCCTTTGATGATTTTTATTACGGCAAAGGGAGTACTTACCCGGATGTCCAGGGCTGTATAGGAATCCTTTTTGAGCAAGGAAGTGCCCGTGGTCATTTGCATGAGAGCCAGCATGGGGATTTGAGTTTTCCATTTGCAGTTCGTAATCAATTGACGACTTCCCTCTCTACCCTCGAAGCAGGATACAACATGAGAGGAGAATTGCTGGAGTTCCAGCAATCGTTCTTTGGAAATTCGAGAAACGAAGCGGCCCGTGATAGAAATAAATCATACACCTTTAGCAATTCCGAGGATCCAAATAAACTAAGAGCCTTCCTCAAGATTCTAGTCCAACATGACATCAAAGTCTACAAAGGAAATAATGACGAATATGTAGTCCCTACGAGTCAGTCTCAATATCGCCTGATCAAAGGTATTTTTGATCGCCAGACTTCCTTTACCGATAGCCTTTTTTATGATGTATCTGCCTGGACGCTACCATTAGCCTTTAACATCGATCACAAAGCGTCTACTGCTGGTCTTGGAAAATTAGGCCAGCCTTTAAGCATGGATGATATCGTCGCACCACAAATCAAAGTTGCAAAAAGTAATTACGCCTACCTCTTTGAATGGAATGACTATCTCGCACCTCGTGCGCTTTATCATTTACAAAAACAAGGACTAAGAGCCAAGGTAGCTAATCAAGCATTTACAGTATCAACTGCCGGAGGCGAACGAACTTTTGGGCTAGGCACTATTTTAGTTCCCGCTCAAAACCAATCACTGAATTCGGATGAAGTTTATCAAGCCGTTCAACAAGCGAGTAAAAATGCTAATCTGCAAATTTACGCTGCCAAGACCGGATTCACCAGCAAAGGAATTGACCTGGGCAGCCCAAGTTTCAGTAATGTCAAAAAGCCGAAATTACTCTTAGTTGTCGGAGAAGGCGTAAGTAGTTATGACGCCGGAGAGGTATGGCACCTAATGGATCAACGCTATCATATTCCAACAACGATGGTGGATGTCATTGATTTTAACAATGCAGACCTCGAGGACTTTACCACTATAGCAATGACTAATGGAAGTTATAGCCGATTAGGAAAACGCGGGTCCGAAAAAATTAAAACCTGGGTAGAATCTGGCGGAACCTTAATTGCAATGCGGGGAGCAGTTAATTGGGCAAAAGGCGCTGGACTCGCGAATGTCAACTTCAAAACCGACGAAGAGGATAAATCGAAGGATAATGAACGAAGACCTTATAATAAACGTTCGGCGGATTCAGGTTCCAATGTAATTGGTGGAGCGATCTATGAAGTAAAATTTGATGCTACTAATCCTTTGTTCTACGGCTACCAGGGAGATCGACTTCCGGTATTCCGCAGAGGAACAAGCTTTATGAAAGTACCAAAAAACAAATATGCCTCTCCAGCTATTTATACGGACAAACCACTTTTGGCAGGTTATTCCTCCGCTAAAAACGTAAAAAAAGCTGCCGGAGCGGCTGCAATTATCGCTTGCCGGGCTGGAAGCGGAAGAGTAATTTGTATGAGCGACAATCCAAATTTCCGAGCATTCTGGTATGGTACCAATAAGCTTTTCGCTAACGCTCTATTCTTTGGTAACACCCTGAACCGCGGCGCTCTAGAAAATGCCGCACCAAAGAAAAACTAATATAAAAAACAACAGTGTAACAAGGACGCATATCGCTCCCTGTTACACTGTTTCTTTGCT
>JAHDHW010000077.1 GCA_020631105.1 Saprospiraceae bacterium
CTCCATAAAAAAAGATTCACACCCTTTCGAATGTGAATCTTTATATCAAATTCTAATACTGTATGCTCTTTTTAAAAATAGTAGCGTTTAAAGGCTTCCATTGCTTCGTACTCCGGTAAGCCCAGTTGGTCATACATACTTGCCGTATTTCGGTTACGGTCCTCCGAACGCTGCCAGAATTCGCGCGCATCATGCCCCGGGAATAAAGGTCGATCTTTCTGCGATTGATGCTTAAAGATTGCTCTTCGCTTTCTTAGTAACTCTTCCGGACTTAGTGGAACAGCCATGTCTACATCCTCTATATTCCATTCTTGCCATGCTCCCCTGTACAACCAGACGTAACAGTTTTGCATCCACTTCTTATGCTTTAATCGGTCCACGGCTTCAAATATCGCCTGCAAGCAAACCCGGTGTGTCCCATGTGGGTCGGATAAATCTCCCGCTGCGTAGATTTGGTGTGGTTCCACTTCTTCCAGTAAATCAACAATGATCTGTACATCTTCTTCTCCTAAAGGCTTTTTCTTCACCAAGCCCGTCTCATAAAATGGCATGTCCAAAAAGTGCATATTTGCCTCTTTAATGCCTACATACCGACAGCCGGCTTTTGCTTCTCCCCTTCTGATCAAACCTTTGATCTTTTGTACCTCCGGAGAATCAACCGTTCCGGGTTGCTTGGTCTTAATGTCTTCTCTTACTTTATCATATAGTCTTCGGGATTCTTCTACATTCATTCCGAAGATCTCATGAAACTCATTCAGGAAGTCTGTAAATCGAACTACATCATCATCAAAAACTGCAATGTTTCCACTAGTCTGATAAGCAACATGGACATCATGCCCCTGATCATGCAGTCGGATAAACGTCCCTCCCATAGAGATTACATCATCATCCGGATGCGGGCTGAACAAAACAACTCGCTTTTTGGAAGGCGCGCTTCGCACTGGTCGATGGGTATCATCAGAATCCGGTTTTCCTCCTGGCCAGCCCGTGATGGTCCATTTGAGATCATTGAAGATTTTGATGTTGATGTTATAAGCAGAATCGTATTCCGTTACAATGTCCGCCATTCCGTTATCACTATAATCTCGATTGGTGAGTTTAAGAATAGGTTTGTTTAGTTTTAAACTTAGCCAGATGACTGCTTTTTTGATTAACTCTTCGTTCCAGTCTACGATTTGTGTAAGCCAGGGTGTTTTTACTCGTGTAAGTTCTGCACTTGACGCATTATCGAGGATTACACTTACATTCGGATGGTTTTGCAGATAAGTCGCTGGAACAATATCCGTAATTTCTCCTTCGACTGCCTTCTTGATGATTGGAGCTTTACCTTCTCCCCAGGCCATCAGGATGATTCGCTTTGCACTGAGTATCGTACCAACCCCCATGGTAATGGCTTTAAGCGGAACATTCTCTTCACCAAAGAAATCACTAGCTGCATCTGTTACTGTAATATGATCCAGCGTAATCAATCTTGTACGAGAGTTAATCCCTGAACCTGGTTCATTAAATCCAATATGCCCCGTTCGTCCAATACCCAGAATTTGGATATCGAGTCCGCCTAATCTTTGGATTTTGGCTTCGTAAGCTTCACAGAATTCTGCTACATCCTCTTTCTCTAAGGTGCCATCCGGGATATGAATATTCTCTTTTTTGATATCAATGTGATCAAATAAGTATTCATTCATAAACCGAACATAGCTTTGAAGCGCATCTGGTTGAATAGGATAATATTCATCCAGGTTGAAGGTTACTACGTTTTTAAAGCTTAGGCCTTCTTCCTGATGCATGCGCACCAGTTCACCATAAACAGAAGTTGGTGTAGAACCTGTCGCCAGTCCAAGTACACAATGCTCACCTTCAGCGGCCCGCTGTCGGATAAGATCCGCAATCTCCTGAGCTACGGCCTTCGAGGCATCGCTGGCGTCAGGAAATATTTGCGTTGGTAGTTTTTCGAATCGAGACACTGGGGTCTTTTTAGGAAGTGCAGTCATGATAATGATTCAGATTGTTTATTAGAGAATGTTGACAAAAGTTAAAAAATCGAAATCGGCAGCTAATTTTTTGTAGTAAGAATAAATCTTCAGCCTTCACTTATGAGCAAAAAAAAATGCCATCGTCCAAAAATGGAATCAATGACATTTTTTGTTTATGCGTAGCCATGAGCGTATGCCCATTACATTAGGTTTATGATTTATCATATCTACAAACTTATTTTAGCGAGCTACAAAGATACGAAAAAAATTCAAAAAACCAAATTGTGCACGTGCACAACGCACATTTTTTATAATTTCACCTTAAATCACGTAGCTTACCTTAGTGCTTCACCAACCTTTTGTAAGAGCGCTTTAGTGGCTTTTATTCCTTCTACTTCTCCTAAAGTACTTCCTTCATATTCGATCCCTACGTAACCTTTATAGCCTGCATCTTTAATAATTTGCATCATTCTTAAGTAGTCTGTATTGATCTCATAACCTTCAGCGTTGAAGTCATGCGTTTTAGCACTAACAGCTTTTGCAAATGGCATAAGTTCTTTTACCCCTTTGTAGCGATCATATTCATCGATACATTCTCCATCCCAAACCTTACCCCCTTTTCTTTTGATACAAAAATTTCCGAAGTCGGGTAATGTCCCACAATTATCCATATTCACCTGGCTCATCACCCCAGTCAACCAGGATGCATCCGAGGAGAAACCGCCATGATTCTCAACGATGACATTGATCCCTGCTGGTTTAGCATACTCTGACAATTTACCCAGGCCATCAACCGCAGCCTTTGCGGCGGCTTCCGGGTCTTCACTTTTGGTGAATGCATTGACTCTGATAGAATGGCACCCTAAAAATTTAGCCGCGTCCACCCACTTATAATGATTCTCTACGGCTTCCTTTCGTTCCTTATCATCTAATTCTGCCAATCCCCCTTCACCATCGATCATAATGAGTAGTTGTTTTACGCCATTATCTGCAGCTCTTTGATTCATATCTTTGAGATAAGCCATATCTTTTGCTTTATCCTCAAAGAATTGATTGACATATTCAATTGCTTCAACCCCAAATTCATTCCGGGCTTTTGCAGCAAAATCGAGATTATCCATTTGTTTTTCGCCTCCTCTTCCGAGCATTTTATGCAATGACCATTGTGCTAGAGAGATTCCAAAGAATAATCCTCCAGGATAAGTTGACTCTTGTACTGGTACAGCAGGTTCGGTAGGTTCCTTTTTGTCGGCTTCCGGGGTATTGACATCAGCGGCGCAAGCTCCGAGTCCAAATAAACCTACTCCTAAAGTAATTTGACCGGAGTGTTTTAGGAAGGTACGTCTTGAGTTTTTCATTTTATTGAATTTCGTTTTATTGATATACTACTGACAATATAAAGTGATTTTCCCGCAACTGAATGGAAGAATTTTAGTTTTAAGTATATTCGTCAATTATTGAAGCCAAATTTTAAAAATTAAATAATGAAGAAGTATCTACTTTTACTCACTTGTATTTTCTTAAGCTCCTATACTCTAACAGCGCAAAATATAGTTAGCGTTGAATTATTAGAAAGCCGAACCAAAGCACAATTGGTGGCTGAATTTGGAGGATTCATAGCTTTTGGTGCTGATCTGTACAGAGTCACTTACGAAACACCAGATATTCACGGTGTCCTTGATACTGCATCAGGACTATTTGTCTACCCAGTAGCAGAAGAAGGGAATCGCGTTTTCCCAATGCTAATCTACCAACATGGTACAGTTGGATCTCGTGAAGATGTTCCTTCTGAATTAGCAGGAGGATATTCCCTTGCTGTATTTTGGGCAGGTGTGGGATACGCCACTACTGCAGCTGACTTCTTAGGATTAGGAACCTCAAGAGGATTCCATCCTTATGTACATTCAAAAACAGAGGCCAGTGCCGCTATTGATATGCATCTTGCTGTAAAAACCTACGCACAGGAAAATGATCTGCTAATCAACAACCAATTATTTATCACTGGTTATTCTCAAGGTGGCCATGCAGCAGCGGCAGCCCAAAAAATGATCCAGGAAGATTATCCGGAGCTAAATATTAAGGCCTCGGCTCCAATGTCCGGGCCTTACAGTATTTCAGGCATTATGAGGGATCTGATGTTAGGAGATGATGCTTACTTTTTTGTAGGTTATGCTCCGTATTCGATTTTATCCTATAATCTTGAATACCAACTATTCGATTCTCCATCTGAAATTTTTAAAGCACCGGTTGATGGTTGGGTAGAGCAATTTTATAATGAAGAAATTGACTTATGGGAACTAAATGAAAATCTGATCGCGTGGCTCACCAGCGAGTTCGGAGCTTCTGTCCCGAAATACATGTTTAAAGATGATTTCATTGCAGAAATCGAATCAGATCCTAACCACCCTGCGAATCAAGCCTTACGTGATAATGATTTGATGAACTGGGCACCAGCAGCCCCGACTCGACTATATTATTGTATGGCAGATGATCAGGTACCATTTATGAATTCTGTTGTAGCAAAAGATTCAATGGCCCTTGCAGGTTCCAGTAGTGTATTAGCCATTGATGTAGATTCAAATCAGGACCATGGTGGATGTGTAACGCCGGCCGTTACTGCTGGATACTTATTCTTTAGTTTTTATCAATCCATTGGAACCGTTACGAGTACTGTTGAGATAGATGACCGACTTCAATTTGATATTTTACCAAACCCGGCAAGCGAAAGACTGGATATTCAATTCAAATCAGGAAACCCAGATTTTGAATCTATTGAATTATTAGATCTCGCGGGTCGTACACTTAGAAGCGTAACACAAGAAACAAGTATGGACCTTGGAGGTATTGTATCTGGTGCTTACCTGGTACGTGTGAATACTAAAGAAGGAGTCTGGATTGAAAAACTAATTGTACAATAATTATACAAGCTGGCCTTTGAAATAAACCTGCTCAATCTGGTAGTCCTGATCTAAAATCACAAAATCGGCAAAAGCATCTTTTTGTAAGTAGCCAATTTGATTCCCCATCCCCAGATAGTCCGCAGGAATTGAAGTAGCCATCATAAAAGCATCCGCTTCGGGAATATTCGCGAAGCGGATGCTGTTGTATATAGCCTCCTGCATCGTTATCGCCGCTCCCGCCAGATTGCCTTCATGATTAACATAGGCACCATCAACCATCCGAATATCAAATCCGTCAAAAACGAAGTGATCTCCTTCGAAATCAACAAAGACTGAATCCGTAACAAAGAATAACTTTCCTTGCTTCAGACGATGTGCAAGACGGAGGGAATTATAATCTACATGCTTTCCATCCGCAATTATTCCCCCATAAATATCTGGTGCATCCAGAAAGGCACCAACCAATCCGGGCTCCCTGCTTTGAAAAGGAGACATGGCATTAAACAAATGGGTCACCTTTCGAATACCATAACTAAACCCACGCTTAGCTTCTGAGAAAGTGGCATTACTATGCCCTGCAGAAAGTCGAATACCAGAAGCTTGCAAGAACGATAATTCAGCATCTGAAAATTGCTCCGGAGCGATCGTCAAAAGACCAATAGCGGACTCCCCAAAACGGATCAAATCCTCTAACTTTTCCATGCTTGGCTTTTGGATATACTTGGTCTGATGTGCACCACGTTTTATAGGATTCAAGAAAGGGCCTTCCACATGCATACCAATCACTCCTGAATAAATATCCTGCATTGACTCTTTAACAGCGGTTAATCCTTCATAGACTCTGTCCAAACTGGTAGAAACCTGAGTAGGAAAGAAGGAGGTCGTCCCATACTTACGATAGGTCTTCGCAATTGATTGAATAGCGCTTGTAGAAAAATCCTTTACAAAATAGACTCCGGCACCTCCGTTTACTTGTAAATCAATGAACCCCGGAAGGCAAAATTTATCCGGATACTCCAAAACTTCTACCTCGCCCAAGCCTTCTAAGTTTGAAAAAAAGCCCAGTATTTTCATTCCCTCAAAAACCAGGTATTGATTTTCAATATATTCCGATCCGGTAAAAAAACGAGCTTGGCTAATTGCTGTACGCATGGATATTTTTTTCGAATGTAGGCAAAATTGTAAAATTCTTTAATAGATTTTTCCTTTGTATCTTGAGTAATCGAATTCAATACTATCATCCTCTATGAAAAACATTAGTCCTTTCTTAGCCTTTCTTAGTCTATTCCTTTTTATAAGCTGTACAAGTACTAAAAACTCTGATCCAGAGCCCACTAAACGGCCAAACATTCTCCTGATCATGACCGACGATCAGGGTTGGGGTGACCTTGGTATTCATGGGAACGATAGTATCTCAACCCCTAATCTGGATCAGTTTGCCCGAGAAGCGGTTAGCTTCGATCGTTTTTATGTGAGTCCGGTTTGTGCGCCGACCAGAGCAAGCTTGCTGACCGGACGCTACCATCTGAGGACGGGTACGAGTTGGGTAACCCACCGTAAGGAGGTGATGCGATCCGGGGAGGTAACGATCAGCGAGTACTTAAAAAAAGCTGGCTATCGGACAGGTATCTTTGGCAAATGGCATAATGGAGAGCAATATCCTAACGACCCAAAAGGGCAGGGTTTTGATGATTTTTTAGGTTTTAAAGCAGGACACTGGAATAATTACTTCGACCCTGTTCTTTATCATAATGATACACTCGGCAAACACGAGGGCTTCATCAGTGATATTTTCACCAATGCAGCGATCAATTGGATGGGACAAAAATCAGAAGAACCCTTCTTTTGCTACATCCCCTATAACGCTCCTCACGGCCCATTCCAGGTGCCGGATAAATACTTTGACAAGTATAAAAAAGCAGGACTTAATGATAAAAATGCGGCGGTCTACGGAATGGTCGAAAACATTGATGACAATGTAGGACGCTTACTAAGTTTTTTAAAGGATCAACAATTAGCGGATAATACTATCGTCCTTTTTCTTACGGATAATGGGCCGAACGGCAAACGATTTAATGGCGGTATGAGAGGTACTAAAGCCAGCAACCATGAAGGCGGAATGCGGGTACCTTTGTTTATCAAATGGGGAGATCACTTAAGCCCGGGAAAAGTAATTAAACCCCTTGCCGCTCATATTGATCTATTACCTACTCTACTTGATTTATCTAACATAGATTACAAGCCTGTATTGCCACTCGATGGGCGATCTTTAAAACCACTACTTTTGGAGGAAACGGTTGATTGGCCGGCGCGGCAATTATATCACATCCAGACCGATGGCAAAAAAAGTATCCTCCACAGTGCAGTACGAAGTGAACAACATCGATTTGTCATCAATCGGGATAGTAGTATGCAATTGTTCGATATGCAAGCAGACCCCGGACAAAAGCAAAACATCATTGACGACCATCCGGATCTCGCTAAAAAATATCTCGCTGATTTAGAAGAATGGTTCGCTGATGTTACCTCCGCTGACATAACGGCTCCGCCTATTCCCGTTGGTCAACTAGCCTTTGGTCATGTAAGCCTCCCGGCCCATGAAGCACAGCTAAATGGTCAGCTCCGCTTCCAAGGCAAAATGGGTTGGGCAAATGATTATATTATCGATTGGAATTCGGTTCAGGATTCTCTTAAATGGCCTATTGAAGTAGCCCAAAAAGGCCAATATGAAGTTCGTATGCATTATGTCGCTTCGGATATGGCTGTAGGAAGTAGCTATAGACTTGCCGCACATAAAGCAGACCTTGAAGGTGAAATTGAAGCAGCGTACTATCCAGATTTTTTACCAAGCCCTGATCGAATCAAGAGAGGCGAAGTCTATGAAAGAGTGTGGAAAGTTGAAACCATTGGTGCGTTAAACTTAGAAAAAGGAAGGCAAGACTTAGTCTTACATCCGCTTGACCTACCCCGTCAACAGTTTGTTGAGCTTAAAGAACTGGAGTTGATTCGAAAGTTCTGAATGGAAGACAAAGTAATTACAATTTTTCTTTTTATCTTTCGGAATATCGCTTCTACTCTAGAATCTACTTATTTACTCAAACCATAGAGTAGCCTTGTCCAATTTCAGGCCTCATATCTTTACAAAATCTTGCTAAAACCACCTGTTATGGTGTTTCTTGCAGGTTACTGTAATTGAAAATACAACCCAATAACTGAGCTGTAATCAGAGTATTCATATAATACAAACCGACTAAGTATTAAATTTTAATCACATGCGTATAGAGTGCAAGTGATTAAAACTCCAAGTACTACGGTGCACTATTAGTTTTAAAGCCTAAACATACCCAAAATGAGAAATTCAAAAAACCACGCTTTAATAATATTGTTTATTATCTGTTCAATAGGTTCGGTAAAAGCGCAGCTTTTTATCAATGAGTTTGTAGCTTCCAACGACAATGGCATTACTGACGCTTCCGGAAGTTATGAAGACTGGATCGAAATTTATAACTCCGGTACTGAAGCTATAAACTTAGCGGGTTACTATATTTCTGATGATATCGGCGATCCTTTAGCTTGGCAAATTCCTGACAATAATTCTTCGCTTACTACTATCCCTGCTGGTGGATTTCTAATTCTCTGGGCAGATAAAGATACCGATGAAGGCGCTGACCATATTGATATAAAACTTAGTTCCGACGGAGAAGATATAATCCTCACGATGCCTGACGGCTCTACTATTGTAGATAGCTATACCTACTCTACTCAAACCACTGATATTTCTTTTGGCAGGGTTGGCGACGGAGGATCAAACTGGGATTTTTTCATAGAACCTACTCCCGGGGCTAGTAACAACACAGACCCCGGAGCACCGAGTGTCGCAGATCCAGAGTATTCGATCAGCGGAGGTTACTACACTGGCGAAATAAATGTTGAACTAAGTGTAGAAACAGAGGATGCTCAGATTCATTATACCCTGAATGGCAGTACTCCTACGGAAGATGATCCCGTCTATGAAAACACACTAACGATCAATCAAAATACGCCGCTTCGTGCAAAAGCTTTCCGCTCACCGCTCGCACCCTCTGCAGTAGTCACTGAAACTTATCTTTTTGATATTAATCACGTTTTTCCGGTCGTCGCTTATACCGCTGATCCGGATGAAATGTTTGACGAAGAGACCGGGATGTACCCCAACTTTATGGAAGATATTGAAATTGATGTTAACGCTGAACTATATGAGCCAAATGGTATGCAGGCTTTCAACCAACGTTTTGAATCTGAGATTAACGGTACTGGTTCTGCGGTTGCACCACAAAAATCTCTGGCTCTAAAAGCAAAGAAAAGCTTAGGTTCCGAAACGATCGACTATCCAATTTTTCCAAATGCAGACCTTGATACCTATCGAAGCTTAATTCTTCGAAACTCCGGTCAGGATAATAATGTTACTCAATTTCGAGATGCCATGGTCTCTAGTCTCTTCCAGGATTTAGACGACTTAAACGGCACACAAAATACGATCCTTGCTCCGAAGCTCTACGGTCAAAAATATCGTCCTGGCGTTACCTACATTAACGGCGAGTATTGGGGGATCACCAATATCAGAGAACGTACCGACAAAAGATACATCAAAAACATCTTTGACCTTGACGATGATGAAGTTGACTTTCTGGAAAATTCTGAAGAAGTAAAGGAAGGAACTATCGACGCCTGGAACGAACTCTATTCTTTTTTGCAGGATAACAGTTTAAGCGAAGCCGAAAGCTTTAATTTCGTAGCGGATCGTATTGACCTTGATCACTACATCGATTACGTCGTACTTAATCTATATGTAGATAATCAGGATTGGCCCGGCAATAATGATCGGCGTTTTCGAGAACGCGTAGAAGGATCTCAGTTTCGATGGTTAACTTATGATTTGGATTTTACATTTGGGCTCTTTGTTCCGGATCAAGATTGGAACTCTGGTTATAATGAAGCTAATTCTCTTAATCGTCTTCTGGAACCCAATGGTTTCCTTTGGCCAAATCCCGAAAATGCTACCCTACTCTTTCGCCGCCTCGCAGAAAATGACCAATGGCGTACTCAGCTAGCCAACAGGATGGCAGATCAACTTAACCTATTATTTAATGAAGAACGTATTCTAAGTAGGATTGATGATTTCCAAAGTCTATACCAGCCAGAAATGCAACAACATATTGATCGTTGGATACAATGGCTGGATTGGGAAGATAAGATTCAATCTATGCGAAACTTCGCAAATGGAAGAGATGATCTTGTCCGAGGGCATTTTATTGATGCCTTTGATGATATAAACGGCATCACAAACCTTTCTATTGATTTGAACGGCGCTGATCAAGGAACCGTACAATTAAACACTATAACTGTCCATGAGGAAAATGCGCCTTTCACAGGTAAGTATTTTACAGGAATCAATATCCCCCTTAGCGCACATCCAAATAGAGGTTTTGTTTTTGAAAACTGGTCTGGGGATCTGAGCGGAGACAATCCTGATGAAAGTATCAACCTTAGCTCTGAAGCCAGCATCACCGCTAACTTTATACCGGGTTCATCCAGTAACCAAGCTATCGTTATCAACGAAATCAATTATAACTCTAGTGATGATCTCGACAGTGGCGACTGGGTAGAGCTCTACAATCCAAATGGAGAAACCGTCGATCTTTCCGGTTGGTATTTTGAAGATGAAAGCGGTCATTTCTTTGGGCTGCCAGCGAATACCCTCTTAGCACCTAATAGCTTCCTTGTCTTAGTGGCAGATCAAAATGCTTTCGAAAATATTTATCCGCAAGTCAATACCATCCTTGGGGATTTTGGATCTGGCCCACAAGGCTTTGGTCTTAGCGGAGGTGGAGAGCAAATCACACTCAAAAATGCGGAAGGCACTTTAATCGACATCGTTGAATACGATGACAAAAGCCCCTGGCCTACAGAACCCGACGGAGATGGGCCAACACTCCAACTGATTGATCCTGCCCTGGATAATAGTTTACCAGAAAGCTGGATTGGCATCCCGGCTACTCCAGGAGCACCTAATGATACGAATCCATCACCAGGCTTACAATTAAGCTGCCCGAACGATTTTAGCCTTGTGCTTCCTGCTGGTCAAACTTTAACGACCGTCGACTGGGCTGCGCCTGATGTAATCAGTATTTGTAATGAGGGCGATGCTACATTAATCCAGACTGAGGGCCCGGACAATGGATCGGAACTAAGCTCAGGAGTTTATACCGTAAGCTATAACGCTACTAATCCTTGCGGAAATGAACAGAACTGCAGCTTTTCGATTAATGTTAGTTCCGGAGAAACCAACCTTGATTATTGTGATGTGGAGTCTGACTTTCCCTGGCATGATTGGATCGCTAATGTTAAAGTCGCTGACATTAACAACCCTTCAGATAAATCCACCTATACGGATTTCACAGACATCTCTACCAATCTGGATATTGGCAATACCTATGATATGATCCTAACCACTGCCTACAGCTGGGATACTCATCCTTCCTACTGGCGGGTATGGATTGATTATAACAAAAACGGGAGTTTTTCTGATCCTGGAGAATTAGTCTTCGACAAACTAGGCTTTGCACCACCAAACGGTACCCCTTTTTCGATTACCAATGATGTATTCACAGTACCGACATCTGCTGCTGCTGGTTTAACAACCATGCGGGTAATCATGAGTCGTAATGATGCTCCAGAGCCATGCGGGACTATTCCTTTTGGAGAAATTGAAGATTACTCTGTGGTTTTAACCAGCCAGTTGAGTGATGATAATTCGCTGACTGGTACCGCTGATCAACGGGGCTTTCGATTTTATCCTAACCCAGTAGATGATGAAGCGACCATTATTCTAGAAGTTGAAGATGAAATACGAGATATTATCATCTACAATGCAAAAGGTATGATCGTTGAAAATATTCAAACCGCTAATTGGCAGAAAGTATATAGAGTCCAGACCGCCACCTGGGAAAGAAGCATCTATATGATTCAGGTGAATACTAAGCAAGGTCGACAATGGTCCCAGAAAATGGCTGTTATGAGAAATTAACTTTCAACTAAAAAAATTCAGATGGACAGTCCTCTGATAATTAAATGCTTTTCGTAAATTTCATTATGAAAAGCATTTTCCATCAAGAGTTTATTGAGCAATCCATCAAACATTTTGCGGAGAATCCTCCAAGGATTGAAAACTGCCTTAACCGGTTAAGTGAAGCACAAGTCTGGCAAAAACCCAATAGCCAAACGAACAGTATCGCTAATCTCATCCTGCATCTTTGTGGTAATATCACGCAATATGCGGTAGCTTCTCTGAGCAATCAACCTGATCAACGACAACGTGACCTTGAATTCTCTACGACTGGGGGGCTCCCTAAAAAAGAGTTATTACTGAAAATTCAATCGACCGCTGAACTAGCCATTCATGCGATGCGTAACTGTAGTGAAGAGGAATTAATCCGCAGGCGTCTAGTCCAGGGCTTTGAATATTCAGGTATTGGGATTATTATTCACGTTACAGAGCATTTTTCCTATCACACCGGGCAAATTGCCTTTTGGACAAAGTACCTTGTAGAACAAGACCTGGGCTTCTATGCTGATCTTGACCTAAACATTAAAAATGAATAGCTATTCATGCTTTACACATTAGATACCGCAAATACCAAAGAAGACCTGTTACAAATATTAGCATTGCAGGAAGAAAATTTGGAAAAGTCTATTAGCTCCTCCGAATTAAAAGACCAGGGCTTTGTCACAGTACATCACGATTTTGACCTCCTTCAGGAAATGAATGCTCCCTTCCCTCATGTGATTGCAAGAGCAAATGATAAAGTAGTCGGTTATACATTGGTCATGCTACGAAAAATGGCGGATCGTATTCCCGTCCTAATCCCTATGTTCGAAAAAATAAACCAGCTATCCTATCAGGGGCAAGCTTTAAGCAGTGCTCAATACTTTATCATGGGGCAGGTGTGTATTGATAAAGATTTTAGAGGAAAGGGGCTTTTTTCGGCCTTATACCATAAATTGGGTAGAGAGATGCGTGCTGATTTTCAGTTTTGCATTACAGAAGTAGCTGTGCGAAACCCTCGTTCAATGCGTGCACATCAGAAAATAGGCTTTAAGCCCCTATTCCAATATAAAGATGACGATTCTGAAGAATGGGTGATCTTGATTTGGGTGCTATAAACTGTTTATTCCCGCTCCTTTAACTCACATATGTTAAGCCCATAATATGTCTTTTTAGATACTTACTTTGGCAAAGTAATTGTTGAACATCTATTGATTTCCCCCTGCATAATCCATCCCCCATTAACAAAACGTCCCCCCGTAAAAGCTAATTTAGATGTTAAAACGTACGCTCTTTTTATCTATCCTTGGTATTTTTTGCCTACCATTAATGCTTTCCGCAAAGATATTTACTTCCGTAGCAGACGGCAACTGGCATACTCCAGCTACCTGGGGAGAAACTTCATTACTACCAACTACCGCAGATACAGTTATAGTAAATGGACATGATATCATACTGAATTCATCAAGTGTTTACATCCGTTATTTAAAAATCACTAATATGAATGGCAGCAACATAAATGTTGCGAAAATTGATATGAATGCTGGTGTGACTTTAAATATCCTCGGTGATTTAGATATCATAGCGGAGAATGTAAATCAGGATACCAGGCTAATGCTTTCGTCATCCTCAATAATCAATGTTGGAGGCGATATGAATATTACGCGTACAGCAGATAACAGTCAGAGTGCTGATCTAATTGTGAAACTTAGCAATACTGCTCAGCTAAATGTGACAGGAGAATTGAATTATCATTATTTAGGGTCTGGATCAGAAGCAGGTTATGAGTTATACGCACAGAACACTTCTATCTTAACGGTTACTGGCAACGCAAACTTCAATCAAAGTGGTGGTGCAAACTTTTCACTTATTGCAACAGGAGATGCTTCAATAAACTTCGAAAGTAATCTAAACCTTGAGGCTTCCGGAGGTAGTGGCATTGAATTTACTGTCACCGGCTTAGCAGACATTACTATTGATAGTAGCGCTACTCTTACAAACAGTGGTGCAACTCTAGTTCATCTAACAGCTGCTGCTGACGGTGATATAATTATCAAGGAAAATTTAAATCTTGAGTCCACTACAGCGAATAGTAATGTTCAAGTAAATGTTACTGGTGTAGGATCTTCTTTAGATATTAATGAGGATATTACTTTCAGCGCATTATCACCAGGAGATGCTACCCTATCACAATCTGGAGGTAGCGAAATTTTCCTTTCAGGAAATATTGAGCGGGGCTCTTTATATGGTAGTATTGAGATGACAAATGATGACCAATTTTATTTTGATGGTACAATTGCTCAATCTCTTCCACAGAATAATTTTGATGGCACAGGGACAGATAGTCTAAACTTCACTAATCTTATCTTTAATAATAGCGAAGGGATGATTTTAAGTGGTAACCTGGTCATCGAAAAAAATATAGATATCAGCGCTGGAATTATCCAAACCTCTGATGCAGCTTTACTAATACTTAAAGATGGTGCTACTATTACAGGTGGCTCAAAAACGTCCTATGTTAACGGACCAATGGTAAAAATTGGCTCCACCGGAGGAAGTAGCTTTATCTTCCCTGTTGGTAATAACGGACAATATGCACCGATTGAGATCGCTGCAGTATCTAGTTCAACTACAGAATACAAAGCAAAATATACTGGCTGTCCTCCTCCGGTAGGTCATTTAGCAAATAACTTTCCATTAGAGGCAGTAGTTTCTTCTGGTTATTGGGACTTAGAACGAGCGGATGGCTTACCAGTTGGTGACATAAAGCTTCACTGGTCAGATGCGAATCAGGCAGGTATTTTAGATACTTCCAAACTAGTTGTTGCTTACTTAAAAGATAATGCAACTGGCTGGTTTCCCCTCGGAAAGGGAGGTGTATCTTTGGAGTCTGGTGTAAGTACCGCCGGCTTTATAGCAAATGATATTGGCTGCCCTCCTCCGGTAGGTTCTTCTACTTTCACTATTGGATCAACTGATGCAGCAGCTTTACCTGTCGAACTCATTAAGTTTCAGGCGGATTGGAATAAGCAAAGTAATCGTGTTAACCTTTTCTGGGAAACGGGATCAGAAACTAATAGTGACCATTTCATTGTCGAAAAATCAGTAGATGGTTTTCGTTTCGACGCTATTGAAGAAAAAAATGCAGCCATTAATAGTAATACCATTCAATACTACTCTAGTGTCGATAAAGAACCTCTAAAAGGAAATAATTATTACCGGATCATGTCCGTAGATCGTGATGGAATGATGAGTTTCTCCAAAACGATTAATGTATTCATTAAAGAGTACGAAACTTTACCGGTAGCCTACCCTAACCCGGTGGATGACTACGTTCGTATCTATAGTAAATTATTAGCCAACCAAGAGGTTGAGGTTGAACTTTTTGACATGACTGGTCGTCGAGTATATCATAATCGCCACCAGGCTAATCAAGGTCAAATACACTTATTAAGTGATGAAATTAATATGAAGAGAGTAGGTAATTACTTGCTATCTTACAAATATCAAGGTATGGTCTATAGTATGAAAGTGACGAAGCGTCCTTAATTATAAACCAACTACCTTTTGCGTTACTTCATAAACGCGCTCCGCCTGGGCCATATGCCGCTGATTGTGATAAATCACAACTCTAAAGGTATCGCCCAGGCGTAGTTTTATCCACTTGGATATCGTAATCCCGGTTTTCACTTTATTCATATTTACTCGCCGAGCTGCGTCCAGGAGACGGAGCATTTGCTTTTGCTGTCCGATAAACTTTTCAATCGTTTCTTTATTTAATTGACTGCCGTTAGGATTCATTGACTTAAAAGTATTCATCTTATTAAGCTTTGGCCGGGGCAGCATTGCTTTTGCAAAATAATTCCCTAGCCAACCACTATTGAATGCTTCGACAGCAGCCGAACTGGATTGATTGATCCGTTGGTTAATTTCAGGAATATAAAAATCTCCGTAACGATTCAAATGCTCAAAACATTCAAGGATACTCCATTCATCCTTCGAAGGTTTATAATTCAGCGGCTCTTTTTCCAGCGAATAAAAATATTCAGCCTGATTGAGTATTTCCTTCGTACGATCTATCAGGTCGGCGATTAATTCATTAGAGGATACTTCCATGATTTAGTTTTAATGATTAATGAGTCAGGAGGATGCCTCCTCTACCCTGCTTTCAATACAAAGGTCAACTAAATGAATCAATAAAAACTTGATTGAAATCAAGCTTTTTTCAGGCGTGATAAAGTTTCTGGTGTCATTCTCAGGTAAGAGGCGATGTACTTCGCCGGAATCTCCTGAAAGAGGCGCGGACTACGGGAAAGCACCCTTTTATAGCGTTCCATCGGCGCATTTGTCAGTAGATCAATTTCTCGTTCAATACACTGATAAACCAATTGCATATTGATCTGAAGCCATAGCTGTAAATGCGCCGGATCACTATTCACAAATTTCATGAAATCTGCCTGACTGGCTACCTCTACCTCGCAATGCTTTAAGGCTTGCATATAAAACTGTGAGGGCTTATCCGAGATAAAGGAATCCAAAGCAGTTATGATCGACCCCGGATATCCCAAACGAATCGTATGCTCCTCGTATTCATCTTCGATAAAGATTCGAATACTCCCCTCTTTAATAAAGTAAATATCTGAAGCTTTACTGCCAAAAACAGAGAGGTAATCATTGCGTTTATACTGGATCGTTTTCTTCCATGGATTTAAAGGAGAGGATAAACTTAATGCACGCAACTGATCTATCATAAGCTTAAATAATTCTGACGCCAGCAGATGGATGAACTTGATAAGTCTTTAATGTTTTGCCGAACTTTTTCTGAAAAGCAGTACCGATTTGATCTATGAAAGTATCAATATGATCCGTTTTGACGAGGTTAATCGTACAGCCACCAAATCCTCCGCCCATCATCCTTGCACCTAAGATCTTATCATCGGTCCGGGTTTGATCAACCAAAAAATCTAACTCTTTACAGCTTACTTCGTAATCATGCTGCAAGCCCGCATGCCCCTGATATAACAAGGCGCCTACCCTTTCGAGATTTCCCTTTTCCAAAGCAGTACAAACTTCCTGTACCCGATTATTCTCCGCAACTACATATCGGCAGCGGCGAAAAATAACTTCCGGCATTGATTGCTGATGACCCAATAAGGTTTCTAAATCCACATCGCGTAAACTATGAATATTCGGATCGCTTTTTCTAAAAATTTCGATACCCGCTTCACATTCCTCCCGACGTGTATTATACTCAGAATCCGCCAGGTCATGCGATACATCAGAGTCGCAAAGCACCAGCGAATAATCATTCAATTCTAAAGGTACATGGACATAATCCAATGAGCGGCAATCCAGTCGGATCACATGATTATGTTTGCCCATCATACTCGCAAACTGATCCATGATCCCACACTTCACACCAACAAAATTATGCTCCGCCAATTGACTAAGTTGAATAAGCCGAAAGCGCTCAATCCCTAATTGAAATATTTCGTTGATTCCAAAAGCAAGTCCACATTCCAGCGCTGCCGAAGAAGAAAGCCCTGCACCTTTGGGGATATTCCCGCCAAAGACAACATCAAAGCCTTTAGGCGCATATGCTAATTGCTGAATTTCATGGACTACTCCCATCAGGTAATTTTGCCAACCGCGGGTAAGAGGCTTAAAATTCGTCAAATCGAATTCATAGTATTCATCCAGGTCTGCTGCATACATCCGGCAGGTATTTCCCTGATCATTAGCGGCGATCGCGAAAACAATTCCTTTGTCAATTGCTGCCGGTAGTACAAAGCCTTTATTATAATCGGTATGCTCTCCGATAAGGTTAATCCTACCCGGTGCATGGATCATCAATGGCTGACCTGAGAATCGTTGTTGGAAGATTGAAAGGATATGGTCCTGCATATTAGCTCCTGATAATAGTTAGATTGAAGCCGCAAATATAGGAAAAGTGCAGGGAGATCATTGACCTGAATTGCTTTTCTTTTGATTTCAATTTATCGACTCAAGGTAATACTTCCAGCCAGTGATTGTCGTAAACCATCAATAAACACAACCTCAGCAGTCCATACATACACTCCGTTCTCTACTGGCTCCCCCTTAAACGTACCATCCCAACCTATACCATTATTGGCCTGCTGCTCTAATCCTTCATACATTAAAGCTCCCCAGCGATTGTATATTCTAAATTGCTCAAACTGCTCTACTTCGATCGAGCCGAATAAGGTAAAAGTATCATTAGCACCGTCTCCGTTTGGAGAAAAGACATTCGGAACGAATAGTTTTCTGAACTTCTTAACCTGAACCAATACACTGTCCTGACGCTGACAATCATCAGCGGAGATGACGTCCAGAGCATAAAAAGCAGTTTCTAAAGGAAACACCTGAGGATTCAAACAATCCTTACAACTCAGACTATCCAGACCCGACCAGGTCAACATATTCCATTGTGATAGATTTATACTAGCATCCAGATTGATTGCTGATCCTAATTGTACACTGAATGTGTCCGGCAAGGTAATGATCGGAATCTCCGGAGCAGTTAAGGTAATCGAGGTGTCTATAAGGCAATCATTGGCATCTACTACTTCTACTGTATATGCCCCCGCTGAAAGTCCGCTCACTTCCCAGTCTGGTGCTACAAAATCATTATTTACAAAGACATTATATCCTCCTACTCCACCCTGAATACTATCGACAATAATTTGTCCGGTCTCTGGACCATCACAATCCGGGTCCAAAAAAAGTATATCAAGTAGCATAGGCGACGGTGCGTTTAAAGCTACAGAAGTTTCTATTACACATCCATTGGCATCCGTCACGGTCAAAGGATAAATGCCAACACTGAGGTCAGTAATTGTATTATTCGCCGAGTTCGCATCCCAGAAATAATCGTACCCTGGAGTACCACCAAAAGGTAATGCCGTTACGGTACCGTCTTCACTATTATCACAACTTATCGCAAAACCATTAAAATCAGATACTTCAAAATCTACCATAAGTGCTTCGGGTTGAATCAACTCTTCGATTATAATATCATTATTACCAAAGTCATCTTCAATGGTAATCACGTAAGTACCCGCTATCAAATCAGGTATTAAAATATTTTCTCCGAGTGCGGTAATATTCCCCGATCCGCCTATCGTTCCGTTTAGTTCCGTCCACGAATAGGTAAAAGGAGGAGTGCCATTGCTTACGGAGAATTGTAATTGTCCGGATGCCTCACCAAAGCATTGAACTGGGCTCATTACGATTTCACTTTCAACCAAACAGATCACCGTTGAAAGGGCCACCGTGACTACACTATCACAACCTTGAGCAGAGTTTAATACCAGTTCATAATTCCCCGCAGCAGTAAGATCAACATTACCTACCGTCAAAGTATCGTCCTGACATATCGTAATATCTAAATTTAAACTGGGCGTCGGTAAAAATTCTAAATCAAGAATTACCGTGCTATCACAACCTTCTTGATTGATCAAATTGAATTGATACACACCTCCTGTACTCAAAAGGGTATCTTCTATCATATACACCTCTCCTTCACATAACGCTCCGGAAAGAATAGTCTCTGGCACCTCATTGACAAAGATCGTCTGACAACTTGGAGGTCCTTCATCACAGGCATTGGTTGCTGTTACACATAAGGAGTAGGTCCCTTCTCCCGGAAAGTCAACTTCAATACTTGTACTATCCATTGCAAGAGAACTCCCGTCCAGTGTCCAGCTAAAATTTGTAGCACCAACTGAAGTACCTTCCACAGTATAAGAGTGGGTTAATTCAGGGCAAACCGTTTGATCTCCAACAATACTGCCCGATGTATTCAATGGCGATACTTCCGTACTCCCTTCTAAAACATTAAAGGTCCAGTCGCAATTATCACCCAAGGCACCATCCATTACGATATAATAATATTGTCCTATGACCAAAGGTTGGTTATTAGAGATCACCCCACTTTCTCCCTGTCCTACAGTATTGGTCGCTCCTCCAAAACAATTAGAGATCAGGTTAAAACTTTGGCAATCTGTGGATTCGTATAATGCGAACTCCAGGCCCAGCCCAGTCTGACAATTACTGACCGATAATTCTACTTGGATATCTACACTTCCGGCAATGAAAGCGATCCATTGGGCATTATGTACTACAAAGGTGCAAAAACCAGGGGGAGCTTCTCCAGGGGAATTACTCTCATGCCGGCCAGTGAATCCATCTATATCGCAAATGATACAGGCATCCACACAAAAAGAAGTCATAGTAGGAGGTTCTTCGCAAGGAATTGGCTGAGCTTTGGCAAGCGTTATTGCGAAGCAAAAACAAGAAAAGAGGAGGAGCCTGATACTGGCCATTTGTACTACTGTTTGTTCCTGATTAAGGTGCAAAAAATACTAAATCAGTTGCCTGGCCCGTAAACTAATCAATCAAAAAGACGATTTCCTCAACGAAAGTATTAATGACTATCGATTCACCAATACTTTCCTGGAATACTGATTGTCAATCACCACAAAATAGATGCCTTCTACCCAATCCGCAGTATTGAGATACTTTCGACCACCTGTACAATCCGGATAATGATGCAATATTTGCCCTAGTAGATTAACAAGTTTTAAATCAACTTGCCGCATCCCATCCCACTCAATAGCAAGGTAATGATTACTTGGATTTGGATAGACTCTAAATGCCTGTTGATCCAAGACTTCCTCTATTGGTGTCAAATCATCACAAAAAGTGGTATTAGGATTCGTTTCGATCCATCCTTTCGGACTCAAATCTTTGCCCGTGAAAGCTGCAAAATCGATCGGATATCGATCCATTCGGAAAGTCAGGTTACTATTCATCATTAGACTGGTATCTCCTTGTTCTACAGGATTCCCTCCGGCCAGTGGTGTGATATATTCCCAAACAATCTGATTATCCGGGGTCATTTCAAAAGTATAGCCAAACCTTCCGGAAGTGATCAACTGATTACCATTAGGAAGGAATTGAACACTAGAAAGGCCAGTGGACCAAAGCTGAGTACTATCTTCAGGATGAACAGCTATAAACTCAAATCCTGTAGGTAAAAAGGTGTCATCGGAATTGGTAAGATAGGACCAACTGTACATATCCCAGACAGGCTCTATCACGCCTACACTCGAATAATCCGCTCCAACCCGATTATTAAAGACCCCAATCTGTCCAAAGAAAGGATGACCAGGAGCTAAAAACTCATCGATCCAATGCGCATCGTGTTGGAAGAAAAGTTGTTGATTGGTCGCATCTCCCTGTTCGTAAGTTATAGGATTACCCCAACGTAGCATTAAGTCTCCACCAATGTTGCTTAAGCCTCCACTGGTACTTGCTGCTTCTGCTGTTGTAGTCGTATGATCTATGATCCAAATTTCGTCAAAGTATGGAATACTCAACATTATTTGATCGAGGACGGGATGATAATCCAGGGCATTTCCGTGCATCCAATCCGGGTGCCCATCAGGACGACCGTAGTTTACATCAATGCGTTCGGGATGTTCTGCAATTACGCCAAAGTTATTTTTGCTGGCATCAAAATCCTGAACGAGGTGATCCCAGGCATGCCATTCCCAAACGATTTCGTCGGTATTCGGGTCAATTTCAAAAACCCAGTCGGGCCATAGTTCATCCTGCGCCAAAGTCGAAGTATCTCTCCCTGCTGCCAGGCATTCCTCCATTGTTTTCAACTCCCAGGCTAAAGCAATGATATTACCATTGGGCATTACTGCAAAATCATGATGCAATCTCTGCGTATCATTATTCATCTCGAAACTCCAAACCAAAGTATTATCCCAATCCCTGATTTCGAGGATTGCTCCTCCTCCTCCGGCCCAGATCGCATCGCTGGTTACAGCGGCCGGACGTTTTGCCTTGTACAGCAATCCTTCTTCCGTCAGGTAAACAGTATTACCCGGGCGAAAGTCCGCCTCATCAGTCCAACTGTGAACGATCTCACCACAATTATTGGCCAAATAAACAGTGGATTGATTATGAGGGTAAAATAAATTATAGCCCTCAAATGCCTGTATCGGATCATAGGAAAGTAAGCCTACTGTATTTTGTCCAATGACAGCGGAGCTAAGAAAATTCCCTAAAAACAAAACCCATATTAATCGTCGAAAACTCATATTTCTTTAATATTCCAATTTCAAAAACAACAACTAGCCCGCTAATCCATAATGGCATAAGCAGACGTTGATAAGCGATACTACAAAATTACATATTCAAAACGATTCTACAGGGCATCCGTCCACTTTGTATAACATCCGACTTAATCGATGCTCTCTAATTTCTTTTTTATTCGCTGAGTTACATCTCGGAATCAATTTTAGACTTGGAGCATATTATTTTTTCACTAATCTCTATTGAATGCCTATTTTACAGACATGAAAAAACTCGCATTACATTGGCAGATATTAATCGGAATTATTTTAGGTGTCCTTACTGGCCTTCTAATTGGGCAATTTGATTGGGGCAATGATCTTATTAAAGACTGGATCAAACCTATTGGTACCATCTTCATCAGATTACTTAAAATGATTGCGGTCCCTCTGGTCATTATTTCTTTAGCGAAGGGTATCACTGACTTAGGTGATGTAAATACCTTGTCAAGGATTGGAGGACGAACCATTGCTTTGTATTTAATGACTACGGTGGTTGCGGTGGTACTTGGATTGACATTAGTCAACGTTTTTCAGCCTGGAAAATACGTAAGTTCCGAAACGCTTACCGAATTGTCGAAGGACTATCAGGGCACTGCTCAGGAAAAAATGGCTAACGTAAATGAGACCGCAGAGAAAGGCCCCTTAGATTTCTTCGTTGAACTCGTCCCGGAGAATTTCTTTGCCGCGACGGGTAAGAATAGCATGATGCTGCAGATTATCTTCTTTGTTGTCTTTTTCTCGGTTTGTTTGCTTTTACTACCGGCAGAACAACAATATCCACTAAAACAACTCTTTGACTCCGCCAATGCAGTGCTCCTCAAAATGGTGGACGGCATTATGCTGTTCGCACCATATGCCGTTTTTGCACTAATTGCTGCTTTAGTTGCCGACACCAGTAATCCAGAGCTTTTCCAGGCTTTACTGAGTTATGCAATTTTGTTAGTTTTTGGAATGGCTATCTTACTAGCTTTCTATACCCTAATCGTTTATTGGTATGCAAAAAAATCACCTCGCTTCTTCCTAAAAGGTATACTACCTGCCCAGCTTGTCGCGCTCTCGACTAGTTCGAGTATGGCAACTCTCCCGGTGACCATGGAATGTGTCGAAGAGAATTTAGGTGTCGAAAAGGAAGTCAGTAGTTTTGTCTGTCCTGTCGGAGCGACCGTTAATATGGATGCGACCAGTTTGATGCAAGCCATTGCGGCAGTATTTGTATGTCAGGTATTAGGGCATGACCTCTCGATCGGAGATCAGTTGACTATAGTTTTGACTGCTACTTTGGCAAGTATAGGGGCTGCGGCAGCACCGAGTGCTGGTGTAGTTATGCTCGTCATTGTATTAGAGTCTGTTAAGTTTCCAAGTGCTAGTTTGCCCATTGCTTTGGCGATGATTCTTTCCGTGGATCGGCCGCTGGATATGCTTCGTACCGTTATCAATATCTCTGGTGATAGTGCAGTGTCGGTTATTGTTGCGAAGTCTTTAGGGAAGTTGGATTAGGAACAGGGGAACAGGGGAACAGGGGAACAGGGGAACAGGGGAACAGGGGAACAG
>JAHDHW010000078.1:0-4510 GCA_020631105.1 Saprospiraceae bacterium
CAACTCCCAGTTCACTTGCGAGGAATGGATCTTCTCCCAAAGATTCTGCTATTCGTCCCCAGCGTGGATCTCGCGTAATATCAATCATTGGTGCAAAGGTCCAGTGGATACCTTTCGAAGCTGCTTCTATTGCTGATACCCTGGCACCTTTTTTTACGATCTCAGGGTTCCAACTCGCTGCTTGACCTAATGGAATAGGGAAGACCGTTTCGTAACCATGAATTACGTCTCGACCAACAATGATGGGTATACCTAGACGAGATTCTTCTCTTGCGATACGTTTAAGTTCGTTTAGGTTGTCCACATTCTCTTCATTCAATATTGAACCGACCTTACCTGCTCTCACTGCATTTTTAAGGTCCTCGGACATTCCAGCTCCGCCAGCGATCTGACACATCTGTCCGATTTTTTCTTCGAGGGTCATTTGTTCCAACAAGCTTGTTACACGACTATTAGTGTCTTCAATTTTATTGGGTGAAAGTGACGTTTGACTTTTCATGTTGAAAATAGGCAGTTAATTTTTGTGAGTTGAATAAACTCAAAGAACAGAGGAGTATAACTCCTCTGCCTTTAAGTTAGAGACTTAATGAATTTAAACTCTTTTTACTTGTTGAGAACTATTTTACCGGAGGCAATCTCTCCATCTATAGTTACAGAATAAAAGTAAATGCCATTAGCAATGTCTTCAGCTAGCCATTGTACTTGGTGAGTGCCTGATAACTGTCGACTATCAACCAATTGAGCAACCTTCTTTCCTGTAAGGTCGAAAATTGAAAGATTGACATTTGCAGCACTGTTTAAATCATAGTTAAAAGTAGTCTCTCCCTGTGTTGGGTTCGGTGTAGCAGTAAACGAATTCACTGCTGCGAGTTCTTCGACTGCAACCGGGGCACCAAAGCCAAAGTTGTCGAAAAAATATTGTTCTGAAGTATTTGTTTCTGGATCAAAAAGAATTACAAACTGCTCAATATCCATAGCATCAGCAACGGATGTAGGATTATAAGTTAGTGTTTCCCATCCACCAGCAACAGAGGTTTCCTCATCCATTTGAATAATCACGTCACCTGCAGCATTTTGTAATGATAAACGAATTTTGGTTGGCGGAAGCGGATCCCATACATCTAATGATAGGCTACTATTTGATTGTAGCATTAAGTTGCCATCAAATTGACCTATAAGCACATCATTGAGTTCGCCTGCATTACGGATGTATTGAGCAACATATTCTGATTCGTTACCATTTTGATCAGGGTTAATGATACGTTTGAAGTTGACTCCGGAATGAGAAAATGTAAAGTTTACGTTTTGATTACACTCAAAATCGTTTAATATTTCCGGATTTTCGGTAGCTCCTTCGCAAGGGTCATCAGCAAACTCCGGCCCATTAAAGTTGTCCCAAAAATAAGTGCCATCAGTATTAGTGTCAGGCGCAAAAAGAATTACTACACGATTTACATTATCTGATGCTACGGAAGCATCCGGTTGATTATCAAAACTAAAAGTTAATGTTTCCCAACCCATAGCAACAGTAGTTGTTGCGAGATAAACACTATGTCTGCCATCCGGGAAATTATCGGGCAAGGCTAATACATCATTTTCTAAAGTTATCTGTACGGTAGTTCCTGCTGCCGGACTCCAAACATCCATAGTCATTTGTTTGGTGCTTGATAAGTAATCAGATAAATCAGCCATTTGTGCGTCGTAAACTATCACGTCAAATTGTTCAGCTGGGTTACGGGTGTAAGAGGCTGCAACTTCGCTGGTGTTCGCACCATTTTGATCAGGATTTAAAGTGTAAGGAATAAAAGTACCACTAATGAATCCATAAGTTCCTTTACGAGTGTCTTCAAAATTATCCCATAAAGTTTGAGCGGTTAAGAAAGAAGTAGCAGTAAATATTACTAGTAATAGGGTGTAAATTTTTTTCATTGCCTGTATTTTATGGTTAAGGTTTAATTATTTTTCTTGGTAAACTCTCACATAATCTACCTCCATTTTTTGTGGGAATACGGTACTTGCATCGGGATTTCCCGGCAGGTTTCCTCCAACTGCTACATTTAAGATTAAATGAAATTCTTGATCGAATGGGTAGGTAGTAGGTAAGACAGTTGATCTTGTATTGGGCTCTCCAATGTTGATCCCGTCCATTTGAAATTGGATACAGTCTTCATTCCAAATTGCGGTGAATACGTGAAATTCTTCGGCAAAAGAACCTTCTTCAAGTTCTATTCCCTGACTATTAAATCTCCATCCGTCATGACCATAGTGGATAGTCCCAAACACTTTTGATGGTTCGTTACCTAAATATTCCATGATATCTATTTCTCCACTTTTTGGCCACCCACCATATACATTATCAGTAGGTAACATCCAGATGGCTGGCCATAGTCCCTGGCCAATCGGCATCTTAGCTCGTACGTCAATTCTTCCGTATTTCCAGTCTCCTTTATTTTTGGTCACCATTCTGGCAGAGGTGTACTCATGTTGTCCAAGATAAAATGGGAATTCTTTCTTTGCTTCAATGACCAGTTTGCCGTCGTCTATAAAAGAATTCTCAGTACGGTCGGTGTAGTATTCTAATTCGTTATTACCCCATCCACAGAGATCCGGACTGATATCACATCCATCACCAAGGTCATACGACCACTTGGATTCATCTATACTGTTACCATCGAATTCGTCACTCCAGACAAGTTCGTAATCATCAATTGAAGTGAGGAAGTTACATCCTCCAACTTCTTCAACATTTTTGCAACCAGCTAAAAATGACAAGCTTATGATGCATGCAAAGAGCAAAATTTGGTTAGTTCTTTTCATTTCGGAAAATTATATCTTGAAATTTACTTTGTAACAAATATAGTAGTGAAAAGTACTTTGAGTTTATTTTTGCCTACATCTTGCTTACATCGGGGGTATATTGGGGTACATCTCCACTACATCACGGTTATTTAGTATTTTATTCAACAATATGATTATCAGTTTGTTACATTTTTTTACGTTATTCAAAAACTACATCAACGACAAGTTTTTGTACTATATTTAGCTACCAAATACCCTGAAATGAGAATAACTACATTAATCTGCCTCATTATGATGCTATTTGCGTTGCATCAAGTTAATGCGCAATCTCACCCCATTGGGTCTCCTAACATTACTAATTTCTCCAAAATTGCTTATAAAGCAGGCACCCAGAATTGGATGATAGAGCAAGATCAAAAAGGTATTGTCTATTTTGCTAATAATAAAGGCCTGTTACAGTTTGATGGTACTTATTGGTCAACTTTACCACTTCCAAAAGGTACCGTTGTACGATCTATTGCGGTTCATGACGATGGCAAAATATATATTGGGGGGCAGGATGAGTTTGGTTATTTTGAACCGAATACATATGGGCAACTTATTTTCCACTCTTTGGTAGATTTGATTCCTAATGAATTGCGAAGTTTTGAAGATGTCTGGAAAATATTTATCAAAGGAGATCGAGTTTATTTTTGTTCTGCCGAAGCTATTTTTCAGTATACGGGGAATGAGATAGAAATAGCAAAGACTAAGAAGCTAAAATTTGAAAACTTTTTTGAAGTTTCGGACAAAGTATATGTTCAAGAGTCAGATGGTGTTTTGTACGAGGTAACAGGCAGTCAACTTATCCCTTTCGTTACAAGTGAAATCTTTAATGAAGAACGGATTGCTGCCATGCTGCCGCATAAGGATGGTAAAATGCTTGTTATTACATTTTCAAACGGTTTGTTTTTAATGAGCAAGCAAGGGGTAGAACCCTGGGAAAACCCTGCAAACGAATTCCTTAAGGTAAATCAGGCTTTTTGTGCCATCGAATTAAAAAATGGAAAATATGCGGTGGGTACACCTCAAAATGGGGCGCTGATCATGAGCCGTGAAGGAGAACCTGAATTGCATTTAAATGAGGCGATAGGAATGCAAAATAATACCGTTTTGAGCCTTGCCCAGGACTACCAGGAGAATCTTTGGTTAGGTTTAGATAACGGAATTGATTATGCGGAGATTAATTCTTGTTTCTCAATTATTCGCTCTGAACAAGGAATTACAGGAACCGGTTATGCTTCAGTTATTCATGAGGATAAATTATACCTGGGAACCAATCAAGGACTTTTTTATACTGGTTGGAATGAAAAAGAATCCCCAATTTCTGTTCAAAAATTTAAAGCAGTTGAAAACGGATTAGGGCAGGTTTGGAGTATTGATAAATTGGATAGAAATATCATTGTAGGGCAACATAAAGGCGCTTCATACCTCGATGATAAACGGCTTGAACGATTTTCTAATGTTCAGGGAGCCTGGAAGTTCTTGCCATTAGATTCACATCCAAATTTTGCTCTGGAAGGAACTTATTCAGGTTTGTATTTATACAAACGAGGAACGGATAATTCCTGGGAGAAAATACAGCGCATAGCAGGTTTTGATGAATCCTCTAGGGTTTTTGAAGAAGGGAAACATGGAGAAATCTGGGTTTCTCATGCCTATAAAGGTTTGT
>JAHDHW010000078.1:4610-23602 GCA_020631105.1 Saprospiraceae bacterium
TTTGAAGAAGGGAAACATGGAGAAATCTGGGTTTCTCATGCCTATAAAGGTTTGTATAGGTTAACTTTTTCTGATGACTTGACGCGTTTCAAAAATGTGGAATTATTTGGCTTGGGACATGGATTGCCAGATAGTTTATTGATTAATGTTTCAAAGGTGCGAAATGAATTAATATTCTCGACAACCTCAGGTGTCTATAAATATGATGAGCCCAATAACCATTTTGTATTGCATCAGGATTTTCTCGAAATCTTTGGAGCGGACCGAAACTTTCATAGAATATTGCAGGATGAATTAGGAAACATCTGGTTTTCAGTGGATAATGAATTTGGAGTAATCGTAGTCGAAGAACAAGGGGTTTTTAATAAGTTTCAAATCTATTATTTTAATCAAATTCAGGATGATCTGGTAGATGGATTTGAGCACGTATATGCCTATGATAAAGAGAATATTATAATAGGTACAGAAAAAGGTTTTCTTCATTATGCACCCTCTAATAATAAAAAAACGGACTTCCCTTTTAATATTTTAATACGGAAAGTTACTTCGATTACTCAAGGTGATTCAATAGTTTATTGGGGGAATACAGCCGGTCAATTAGACAAGGCATATTCTTTTAATTACAAAATGAATGATTTTCGATTTTCTTTTTCCGTGCCATATTATGAGAAGATAGGTTACCTGACTTATCGTTTCAAACTAGAAGGGTTTGATGACAATTGGACAGCATGGTCCCCAAAGACAGAAAAAGAATATACCAATTTAGGATCGGGAGATTATGAGTTTAAAGTGCAAGCTAAAAATGCTTACGGCAAAACCAGCAAAGAAGCTTCCTTTAATATCACGATTCAGCCACCCTGGTATTGGTCTTGGTATGCGAAAGCGCTTTATTTTATTTTAGGCATCTTGGCATTGTTTAGCCTTACCAAATTTATTTCGAAACGAGAACGTAAAAAGACAGAAGCATTTAAGAGAGAACAGACAGAAAAGCTAGTAAAGAAAGAAGCTGAATTCAAGAAAGAAGTAGAGCGCTCAGAAAGCGAGATTATAAAGCTGAGAAACGAAAAACTTCAGGGTGATATTAAAAATAAAACAGGGCAATTGGCCTCAGCTACCATGCATTTGGTTCAGAAGAGTGAAATCCTCATTAAGATCAAAAATGATCTAAAAGGTATTGAGTCAGAGGCTTCTAAAGATATTAAAAAGAGAATACAACAAATTACCCGAACAATAGAATCGGATATTCGCTTAGATGAAAACTGGACCCAGTTTGAAAATTATTTTGATCAGGTGCACGAAAATTTCTTAAAGCGCTTAAGATTAAATTACCCTGAGTTGACACCTAAGGATCAAAAGCTCTGCGCTTACCTGCGAATGAACTTAACTACAAAGGAGATTGCACCATTGATGAATATTTCGGTTCGTGGTGTAGAGATTAGCCGCTACCGACTTCGTAAAAAGCTGGGACTAGATTCGGAAGTAAACCTGGTTGCTTTTATCCTGGAAATCTAAAAAGAAAACCCCTTTATCCTAACAAAGGAATAAAGGGGCATCTTGGATGTTTGAATTATTAGATCGTTCGTAATTCTTCTAGATTTACATTGATACCAGTATCCGAAACTGTGATCAATAACTTTTGAACTTTAGAATCCGAAGCTATAATGAAATAGTAATTTCCGGATGCTAATTCTTCAAAATTATAATAGCGTTCGAAAGTATCTGGCGATGGACTATATTCACTAAAAATTATTTCTCCTTCCTCATTTTGAAAACTAATTTCCACATAGCTGGAAAGGGTAGACTTCGTCTCCAGATAAATTACTTTCTCTTCTTTTGCCTCCAGATGGAATAATGGTTTTTCCGTATCTGCAATAGCTACATTGGTGATTAATAATAATAACAATGCGTTGAATCCTTTAATTAGTGATTTCATAATTGTCTAATTTTAGGTTTAGGTTTTTTAAATTGGTAGACACTAAATACCATGCTTAGTGTAATATATACACAAAGTTAATCCCAAACCAATACCTGTAAAAGGTCAAAAGAGGGCAAATAAAGGTTAAAATTGGACACTTAATGCTGGAGTAGGAGGTACTATAACTAAAAAACATCCTTAACTAACTGATAGTCAAGGATGTTTTTCAATTTAGGAAGAAAGAGCAGGCGTATAAAATTAATCCGTACTTACATAAAAAGGGAAATTAGCGGTAGCAGCGTTGCCATTACCGTCATAGATGTAAACGAATAATCTATAGGGGCCTGTTTTTCGTGGAGCTTTAAAGTTTAGTTTACCTGCTTTGCTACCATCTTTAATCACGACCTCTACAGGTTCAGGTCGGGACTCTTTATCCCCACCAGATTTAATATCTGTACTTTCTGGCAGGATTTCCCACCGGTATTTAAGTTGATCTCCATCAGGATCTTTAGAATTGATCTTGAATTTTACCGTCTGTCGTGGTTTTACATATACACTTTCCTTTGGTTTTTTCCCGTTCATCGTCATATTAGAAACACTAGGAGAGCGGTTTGCCGGATATTTGCCACTCCATGATTTTTCTAAGACATCCATTACTTCCGTTTCAGAACCATCCTCCAGAAATAAACCGTACCAGGTTGGTGTGGTTTCCTGCTTTTGTCCCCATAAGAAAACATAAGAACCAACGCACATTTCCTGGTCAATAGCAATTCCTAACTTATAGCGTCTTTCGTAATCTGCTGCTTTCTGAGAGCTGGTTTGCTCAATTGGAGCACCCCATTTTGTTTTGGCGACTTCCCAGTGCCCATTCGGGCCCCATTCAGTGATTACGTAGGGTTTGTCCCATCCATAAGCTCGCATTTCTTTGTCGATTCCAATCAGGCCACCATATGTATTAATGCCATAAACGTCAATATGTGGCGCTCTTTCCTGAATCAGTTGAACTTCCGCCACATCCAGCCCAGCTGTAACCGTCATAGTCGGGTGATTCGGATCTACTTCTTTGACCATTTTTGCAATATCATCAATTGCGTTCCAAACCTTAAAATCAGTATAAAATAAATCCGTTTCATTACCAATCCCCCACATCAAGATTGCCGGATGGTCTTTATAAGCTTTAACGACTTCGGTAAAATGTTCCAATTGCGCTTGTACCGCTTTTGAATCATTATAATCAAAGCCTTGACGTTCGCATCCGACCCATAAACCAAACAACACAGTAAGTCCGCGACTGTGAGCTTCATCCAATACTGCAATGGCATCTGCAGCTCCCCAGGTTCTAAGCGAATTCGCGCCATAGCTTACGGCTCGATCCAGCTCTCTTTGTCCGCCAATACCATTGATATAATAAGGCTTTCCACCACGCAATAATTGCCATTGATTAGTCTCTTTGTCTAATTTAATTTCCACCTTTATTGGCCCTTCTGGAGCCTGTGAAAATAGTGAAGTACTTAATAATAGCGTGAAAACGCTAAATAGCATTAAAAATATTTTTTTCATCATGAACCAAACTTTATTCTATAAAACACTTATTTAGCGAAAAATTAATGAAATAATCCTAGTTTAACAAAATAAGAGTCCGATGATGTAGTGATGATGTATGTATAAAATTAAAGATGTAAGCGTGATGTATACAATTATTAAAGCGCCCAAAGCATGTTCTGTAAATTTGTTTCTAGCAAAACTATATGTTTTTATGGTTAAATATTACAAAATGAAAAATCGAATGAAAAACAGTGCCCAGATTCAAGCTGGAATACGCAGAAGTAATATCTTCTTTATTCTAGGCTTGTTAACGCTGATCTCCACTTTTTCATTTGGTCAAAACAGTCAAGCTTCTGTAAATAAGCTTGGCCTAACCAGTCTCCTACATAATAATAGCAATGATGACCCAATGGTAGAATATCAAAATGATTTCTCTACAAGGGTAGCTGCTGGTATTGCTTACGATAGCAGCTATGTTAGTCAGAAACTTCGGAAGCCTGGACAGAAACTTACCTTGTTTGGATACGCTCGTATGTTCGCTTACGGAAGAAATATGGTGGAGCCTTATCCAAATCTTAATCCATATGAAAAGGCTGCTGGATTTGGAGATGGTTACCGAGAACCAATGTTATCCTTAAGTGTTTTCGGAAGACCTAACGGAAAAACAACTTTTGGTACAGAACTTTTCGTCTTTACTCCTTATAATGGAAATTATCAGGAAAACGTTTTTACCGTAAACCTCGGGATAAACTTCTACGGTAACTTCCGTACAAAGCATGGAAATTTCGGCATCCGGGCCGGAGGTATTCACTGGTATAATCTAAGTGATTTTACAATTGGGGTTTTCCAGATCCTGGACCGTTTTACCATCTTCGACCGTACGCCCTGGGAAGGAGTCATGAATAGTGAGAAGTATTCGAACTATTATGAAACTGGTGTAACCAGCCCCGGAGATTTACGCTGGAATAATCAGGCGTTCCAAGGTTTGATCATCAATGGAGGTAATTTACCTGGTAAACTTAACTTTGATTTGTTTTGGGGGAAAACTCAACCTAATGCTGGACTGGTTAATGGGATTACTGATCCTTATGCTTCGATCCCTGCTACGCTCAACGCAGGAAGTGTTCCTACATATCTTGGATTTAATGGTGATTCCAGATTCATCTCCAACTTTATAGTAGGCGGTAAGATTGGCAGATCATTCGGAAAGAAAAGACACTCCCTATACTATAACCTAATTCATAGTCAGACAGCCTTAGACTCCATTAATGTAGTAGATAGAAGATATCAGGTGCATTCTCTTTCTTTAGATCTCAAACTAGCTGATGTAAACCTAAAAGGAGAATTAGCAATGGGAAGCTATGAGAGCCCTACTTATGAAAAGAAATGGGGAGAGGCGCTTATGCTACAGGCTTTCATCCCGGAAAATTATACCTATCTGCCACTGGATGTTCAGGTTTATCAGATTAGTAAAAATTACTTTAATCAGAATGGAGCTATATCTACCAACTCAAATCCGGAGATATTAAAAGACTTTGGTTTGACAGCAGGTGCAAGTGGGGTTGGTGGGCAGATCGCATTGGTTAATCAGCTTGTCCATAATCGTCGAGGATTTAATATTAATACTGGGATTGATTTTGATCAGTTAAAATTTAACGTAGGATGGGGTGTCTCGCAGGAAATCGATGCTGAAGCAACTCAAATAACCTACGTACACCGGGTAAATGGTTTGGCACTTTCCAGAGTGTATAATCCATTTCCAGCAGGTGCTACACGTCCAACTGTATTCGGACCTTACCAACGTAAGATCTCCTTCTTTCGAGGAGTATCCGGGATAACTGCAACTACAGATAATGATCCTGCAACTAACCTTGCAAGAACCAGAAAGCACTTTGCTGCTCTTGATATCCAGGGAAAATTTAAGGCAAATATTGGTGATAAACCATTCTATATGTTCTACCTGGGATCTTTTGGTAGTGCTTCTTCAGCTGCTACCTTTGCTCCGATTTATAATGATGATACTTATGTCTTCGTACAATATCATGAGATTGATGCTTACTACGAATTATTCCCAAAATTCATTTTGACGGGTTACCTGGGCTTAGAAAATGCCAGAGGTGGACCATTTACAGAGTGGGATCCTGAGACCCAATTACCCTTGGATCAATTTGGTACCGGAATCGGGATTGGATTCGATTGGACCGTATCCAAAAATACCGGAATATTTGTTCGACATCGTTGGATGAATTTTGAAGACAGAAGCTTTACGCTGGACAAATATAAAGGTCGTGAAGTGACAGTAGAAGTGAAGTCCTTTTTCTAATAGAATTTAGCTAAGCAGATCGAATAACTACAAATCTAAGAACCAAAAAATATTATGAAATATACATTTATCAAACTATTCATTTGCCTAAGTATACTGGCATTTTCCTTCCAGGATGCTTTTGCTCAAGATGGCTCTTCTGAAGCTACTGTCCAGGAAGAGGACAGATCTAAAATCAAGTTTAACGGCCTTGGACGAGCCATTTTATCTCAGACTGGAATTGGTGGAGATATTCTGAATTCCGATTCGTCCACGGTTGAGAATAATACAGATGGGGAGTTCCTTCTAGATCTTGCTATCAATGCTTATCCTAATAAAAATACCGAGGTACAATCTATTCTTCGTCTTCGAAATGAATTCGGAGGTTTCTTCGGTGCTGGCGTATCTGTCGAAGTGCGGGAGCTTTGGATTCGGGGTGTGATTGCCGAAATTATGAAATACCGGGTAGGAGATATGGATCTTGTAATGTCTCCATATACACTTTTCAATAGCCCGGAAGATGGTAGTATTAATGAACCAATGGTTTTTCAACCACAAAAGCAGGTTATTGATTATGAACAATTCTATACCGATGATAATACCCGTCGTTTGCAAGGTGCAAAAGTTGATTTTGGCTTAGACTTCGCGCGGGTATTGGATGATCTGGATATCAATGCTTTTGCTACCCGGATTAGAGGAACAGATTTCTTTACTACTCCGACCAGATTTGTATCGGGAGGACAAGCGAAGTTTACTACCCAAACGTTTGATGATTCGCTGGGAATTAAAGCGGATGTAGGACTAAACCTTGTACATACATTTGACGACTTACAATCTGGCAATGCAAATACCGGGATACGAAATACTGTTTACAGTGTTGATTTTGATGTTACCGTAATGGAAAAGACGGACATGTCTGTTCATTTAACTGGTGAGGCAGGAATGTCAAACCTCGCTACTGCAGAAAGAATTACCAATGCAGACGGCGACAGAGAAAATGTAACCTTAACGGAAGAAGATGATAGCTTTCTTGAGGTCGGGGCGACACTTAAATTGAAAAAACAAAATATCAGTGTTAGTGCTTCCTTCGTTGATATTGGACCAGACTTCTTTAGTGTTGGTGCGCAAAGCAAGCGAATTGATTATACTGCTGAAAAATCTTTTTATAACCGGATCGGAACGGATCGCGGAATTAGACAACCTGGACTTTTTGACTTGACTCGAGATCGATCACTTTACACCTTTAGTATTTCTGATCGCTTGATGGCTTACGATCCTCGTTATGCGAATACAATGCCTTATGGAAGAGCCACAGCGAATCGTCAGGGAATCAAAGCAGGCGTCGAATACGGACAAGCAGGTGAAAGCATTCACGCAAGGGTAGATGCGGCCTTTCTGAAAGAACTCCGTGGTCAGGGAACCTTTGAATTGAAGAATTTTACACTGGTCAGAGCAAGCGCTGATTTTAATATTCACCAGTTAGCTGGCCTAAAGAAAAAACTTAAAGCCACCGTTGGTTTACAATTAGAGTCCACTTCTCGGGGAGGACAGGAGATTGAAAAAGTAGATCTAAATTCTAATTTAATTGAGCTTGGTCTGGAAGCAGAGCTATTTTCGAAGTTTGACTTCTTAGTTGGGGCAAAGCTTCTGCAAGCGGAAGGGCAAGAGTACATTCCTTTTATTCAAAACTTCAATGATGTTCAGGATTTTCCGGGAGCTTATATAGCAGATGATACAGAAAGTCTGATTGGAGTAGGCTTTAAGTATGAATTCAAAGAAGGTATTTATTTAACCCTTCAATACAACACTTATAGTTCAGAGTTAGGCGGTGATAATCCAAATAACTACGATTTAAATCAAGTATTTGTCTTATACAATATGAAGTTCTAAGAGCAACTTAAACTTCAGAAGAGACAAGCAATTTATTAATGTAAGCAACAGAACTAAAATGAATAAATTATTTAAATTCAATATTATCCTTTTCGCATTTGCTGCACTTCTTTTTACAGCATGTGAACATGAGACAGATACTTTCGATGGCCCTAATTTAGTAGATCGATTTGGTCCTTTTAGTGTTTTGTCAGACTTATCAGCGAGTCAACCGACAGTAGATTTTGGCGCTGGAGAAACAGTTTTCTTTAGAGCTGCATTCAATAAGAACGTTAACTGGGTACTAGAAATCACAGGTATGGAAAGTGGTTCGGTTAAGCGTATCGAAGGGTTTAGCAAAGATGTGTTGATGGAGAATGCCACCTGGGATGGCGGGACAACCAATTTGCCTTTATTCGTAGCAGAAGAATGTTCTGTAGTTTTAACAATCCCGGAAGAACCGGATTACATTGGTACGACAACTGTAGAAACATTATCTACCAAATCCTATGCGAATTCCGGAGTCTTGTTCACCGACTTTGAAACAGACCTGGGACCTGATGCCTTTGTAGGTAATTTCGAATTTGAATTTACTTCTTCAACCGGACGCCAGTCGGATATGCCAGCGGAAGGAAATTCTTACTTTTATCTTGAAGGTACAGATAATGTTGTTCCAAATTTCTTTGTTGGACTTATAGATATTAGTGCGGCTGTTACAGGAGAGACTTACGTTCCTGTGTCGACTACTGTTCCTGAAGATTTATATTTTAACTGCTTCATGTTTAGTGATGCCGGCCCTCATGGTTTGGCAATTGTTGATTTTATTATTGACTCTAATGATAGTGGAGCGTTTGAAGACGGGCAGGATGCTACATACCGGGTTGCCGACTATGATCTTGCCACTTGGGAAGGCTGGCGCCACATTAGTCATCCAATGAGTGAGACAGGTGTTAGCCAGGAGGAACTTGAAAAATTAGTTGGGATCAGGTTATTATTGATTTCAAATATGAACTCTCAGCCAAACCCACCATTAGCAGTAGATTTTGGTATTGACTTTATGATCTTTACGAATGGTGGTCCTTTAGAACTTTAATAATAGCCCTAATCAAAATGAATGTTCAAATGAAGTATTCAAATAAAATATATAGCCTGTTGTTTTTAGCGATCGTTTTAACTTTTGCAGGTTGTGTAGAATTCAAAAAAGTAACCCTGTATGACGGCTACGAACCAATAGAGGTGCCACCTAAACCTGCAGATCTTTCTCTAGTCGTGGAGACATTAATTTATGATGATGATGCAACTGATGTTTGGGGTTTAGAAAAAAACGTTTGTCAGGAAGCCGGACTTTCTGATATTGCAATTAGCGGTAAAGAATCCATTAAGATGCAATGGAACAGAGAAGCTAAGGGCTGTGACTTTGCAGGAATCGGTATTGGTTGGGATGGCTGGGCCGGAAAAGACTTAACACAAGTCATGGACTATGCTGCTATCCAGATGTATGTCCGTACTATTCAAGGGCGATCTTTTAGTTTGCCAATGGTGCTGACACTGATCGATTATAGCGATGGGATGGGGTTCTGTTATACCAGTAATAAGTATTTTGAGCGAACGGCCATCGACGAAGAATGGCAAAAAGTAATCGTACCACTGGAAGATTTTGAGATTCAAAAAGAAAATCTTGACCCTTCAAATATCAAGCAATTACAGATTGAATTGCAGCAACAAGGTCAATTTTATTTGGATGATATTAGTTTGATATTTTATGAAGCACAACCTCAAGAACCTTGGATGGTTGAGGAGGTATTGCCTAGTCCAATTCAGACTCCTATCCAAATTTTTGATGATGCCTTTATTAATGACAATGCCTGGGGGCTTATCACCGATGAATGTCAGGTGATCGAATTATCAAATGCCCACAGTACTGAAGGAGAAAAATCAATCCATCTTAAATGGGATAACGAAAAAGGAAAATGTAGCCTTACCGCAATTGGTGCCAGTTGGAACAAATGGAGGCCAGTTGATCTGACACCTATTCTGGAAACCGCCGCTTTTGAATTTGATTTGAAAATGGAGAAAGGAAGTGCTAGTAGACTTCCGGTTCATATTGGTTTTGAAGATTATGAAAGAGCAAAAACTTTTATTGAACTGAGACCAGATTTTGTCAGCGGTGAGCGCTATAATAAATCATGGAAAAAAGTGACGGTTCCTCTTAATGCTATTCCTTCAAATATCGATATGACCAGAATTAAACAACTTTATATTAGCCTTGATGGTAAAGGGGAAGTATACATAGACAATTTCAAATTAGTCAGTATAAATAAATAGTGACCAAATTAAATGCCTTGAGTATTTGAAGAGCTGTTGAATTAAGAATAGTATTACTAAGCTAAAAAAGTAAATGCTCCTAAATGCAATTTGGTAAAATAAAAGCCCGGAATCTCTGCGAAGTTCCGGGCTTTTATTTTAATGTAAGAATCCTACGTCTTAATCCTTTAAAAATCAATAAGCCTGTATACTTAAACTACCCTACAAGCTTTCCAGATAACCCAAAACATAGGCTAGGGGAGCGTTCCAGTTAAGGCAAATTTCATTGCTTGCATAACTGCCTTCATGATCTGCCCAGGATTGCATCGGAAACATATTATCCGGATAAGTATCTACGTATTCAATATCTTGTCGATCTATATTTGGCCCTCCCGAAACTAAACCCGGAACGGGTGCTGAAATATTATCCGCCGCACTTTGACGATGATGGATGTGCATTGGCGTCTTGTCACCAAAGCCAGTCAGAAAAGAATAGCCAACCGCATTTTTACCAAAAATGTAATCTATGGTCTGGCGAATGCTTTGTACATGGTCCTTGTTTGGGTTGAGTCGGTTTGCCATTGCCAGAACCATACACGCACTGAGTAAATCTGAATTGCTGCCCCATTTAAAACTTTCCGCAGGTTGGAAATAATCATTACGCTGAATTTTATTATTGATTCGCTGAGCTTCCGTCTGGATACCATTGGTCAACTCCGTCCTCAGGTCCTGCGGAAGGTCCCCGGCTCTGTCGAGCAATGCGAAATAACCCATGTACCGCATAAAACTGGTCCAGGTATCTCCCGATGATAATTCAAATTTTCTGGGTACAGCGACAAAAGCCTCTAGATATTTTTGTGCTCCGGTCACTGCGTATAACTCCGCAGCGGCCCAGGCCAATTCCTGTTCGAAGTTACTGTCCCCGTACTCTCCGGTCCGAATGTCTTCCGGATTTTTGTACACCACAGCCGGATTTTGCTCAGCCCATTTCCAGGCACGTTCAGCACTAGCGAGTAATAAATCAGCATAAGCGGAATCATAATCGCGGAAGCTATGACTTGCCTTTGCCGCGCAGGCCGCAAAATCTAAAGTGGCACCAGTTCCCTTGCCAACCATGTACCGCTGACTCAATGCAGAGTCGGGCATGACCATAGGCTCAAATCCTTTTGCGGTGACTTTATGAAAGCATCCTCCATCTTCATCTTGCATGGTCAAAAGCCAGTCCATCTCGTATTTTATTTCGTCCAGCAAATCACTTTTACCATTTCCGGATTCAGGAATGTTCAGGCTATTGTCTTTAATAATTTGAGGGGCATGCTCTTGCAATAAGATGAGTTGCCCTAACGAAAAAGCACCGTTTACGACGTACTTATTATAATCTCCGGCATCGTACCAGCCACCCGGCGAGCTTTTGGCACCATTGGTATATCCACTAGATGGATGATACAAAATGTTATCATCCGGATGCGCCATGGCCCGGGACCATTGCCCGGCATGTTCTTCCTCCAATGCGGTACTCATCCTTAAATAATAAAAGCCTTTAACGGAAGCTTTGAACGCATCCTCCAGGATATGATCCTTGATTTCGAAAGGGTAGGAGTAGCCGGTTTTAGGAATATAGATCACATAACTTCCTGCTTCCTGAAATGTACTAAAATCAGCAACTTGTACCTGCTGCCCCGCGATTTCCCATTTGATAGGGGCACTTAGGTTGCCACTAAACACTTCTCGCATATTATCTGTATTTACCAATTTGAAAGTATTGGTCGTCGTAGAATCCAGTACAATTGCTTTTTTGACGGCATCAGGATAATAGCCGATTTGATTCAATCGAATTTGGTCGCTGTTGGAGCTATCAATTGGAGGCAAAGGATCGGTACAAGCGAAAAGTAAAAGGAAAAGAGGAAATAGGTATTTCATAATTTTTGTTTTGAAAATTTGCGCCAAGATAGCAAAGAACTTTGAGTTCTTATTTGCCCTGACAAATCCAGAGGATGTAGTTTGTCTGATCAAAGTCTTACGTTAGACGGTAAAACTTTACCGTTTGTCAAACCGTAAAAGAATATCGATATCTAGCAGTAAAAATTATAGTACTTTCGACCTATGAATAAAAAGGAGCGTTTCGGAAAAGAGTCGCTTGGGATATTGCTTCGAGAACAGGCCATTCCTGCTTCAGTTGGCATCCTGGTGATGTCTATCTATGGAATTGTGGATACAATTTTTGTAGGAAGATGGGTTGGATCGCTTGGGATTGGTGCGATAACGGTTGTGATGCCGATTACCTTTTTGATCTCAAGTATTGGAATGGCTATCGGGATAGGCGGTTCATCTATTATTTCGAGGGCCTTTGGAGAGAATAATGACGAAAAAGCTTACCAAACCTTTGGAAACCAGATATTCCTGATTTTGATCCTTGCGTCAATCATGGTAAGCTGCGGCTTTATTTTTCAGGAAGCCATTGTCGATGCCTTTGGAGGAAAAGGGGATATCCTTGAACCGGCGGCTTTATACTTCAAGATTGTATTGATTGGCGTGCCCTTTCTGGCCTGGGCCATGATGAGTAATAATATCATCAGGGCCGAAGGCTATCCGCGTTTTGCAATGTATACTTTATTGATACCTGCTGTCGTCAATATTATTCTTGACCCTATTTTTATTGTTTGGTTAGATATGGGACTTGCCGGGGCAGCCTGGGCAACGTCTATCTCCTATATTGCAAGTGCAATTTATACCGTGTGGTTTTTTATTTTCGGAAAATCTCAGTTGAAATTAGACTGGCGTTCTTTTAGTCCGAACTTTGGTATCATCAAAGAAATCTCTTCCATAGGATCTGTTACCCTTGCGCGACAGGGCACCATTAGTGTACTAAGTATTGTACTCAATAATGCCTTATTTAATTATGGTGGTGAAATGTCGGTCTCCGTTTATGGAATTATTAATCGGGTGATGATGTTTGCTAACTTCCCGGTCCTTGGGATTACGCAAGGCTTTGTGCCTATCGTGGGTTATAATTATGGGGCAGAACTCTTTAAAAGAGTAAAAGATCTGATTTTCTTATCGATGCGTTCAGCAACGCTGATTGCACTGGGGATATTTACTTTTATCATGCTATTTACACCTCAGTTAGTGAGCATCTTTACGGAGGATGAAGCATTGATTACCCGTTCAACTTCAGCTCTTCGGAAAGTATTTTTAGCAACTCCTTTATTAGCAGTAAGTTTATTAGGCGGAGCGTATTTCCAAGCCGTTGGCAAACCGAGACAGGCATTACTATTAACCCTGTCCAAACAAGGATACTTTTTGATTCCGCTTATTCTCATCTTACCCATCTGGTTTGGACTGGATGGTGTTTGGTATTCCTTCCCAATCGCTGATATTGGCGCAGCAGTCATTACTTACTTTTTCTTTAGAAAAGAAATGGAGAAAATTAGTGTCGCAGCGGCTTAGCTTCAGATTCCAAATAATGCCTTCCAGGGAATTACAAATGGTAAGACCAATACCCAAAGGATGAAAAAGCTAGCCATTCCTCTGGGAAATGGTTCTTGCTGTAGGTATGCGGGTAGAGCAGCAAAGATTAGCCAGGAACCTTTATAAATTAACTGGAACAGCAACACCAGCGCCATTTTCTGAGGGAGGAACAACCCTAGAATAGATAAAATAAAGATAGCGCCCCATAATGCGCCGACCAGTCGAAACGCTTCTGAATATGTAAACGCTCCGCTGAATACCGTTTGTGCGGCTACCTTTGGAAAAAACAGACTGCTGATACTGATCCAACCTGCGACCAGGATATTGGCCAGGTAAATTACTTTTAATCCTATCATTTTTCTTCTGCGATTTGTTGGATATTTTCCATTACGTCTGGTAACATTTGCCGAAAGTCCTTCCCAAATGCTTTGGCGAAAATACCTGCCGTCAATCCTTTGAACCATACTTCATGTGTAAAGGTGGTTTTACCATCTGAAGTAGATAAATATCGTTTTACATAAAGACTTCCTAAGGGTAATTTGGTTTTAAAGGTGTAAGATTTTCCAGGTATAAATTCGACTATTTTGAATTTGCTTTTTCTTCCTTCTAGTGAAATTATCTTGCCCTTGGCTCCTTTTTTTAAGGTGCCATCCAGTACTGCATTTTTTAATCCACTATCCCAATTTTTCCAATTTGGTACATCTGTCCAGATTTGCCAAATTACATCTGGAGCGGCAGTTGTACTCATGCTATTCCGAAAGTGTTTATTGCTTTGTTCTTGTGCTGAAAGTTCCATGCTTGTTATCAATGATAAAGTGATCAATAAAAGATTGTAGAATAATTTCATTTCTTTTTTCTACAAATATCGACGTGATCTTATGGAATACACTTCACCTATGTTAACTTCAGTAGAATTACTTAATTTAGTTAGAAGGGCTGCTCAGATTTTTCCGAATTCGACTTAAGGATTGTGGTGCAATCCCGAGGTAGGAAGCCAGGTGTTTGAGTGGTACTTTTTGTACTAAAGGACTTCCGGCTTGAAGCATTCTTTGGTAACGAATTTCTGCAGTATTATTCTGAATGTCTTCCAGGATTTGCTCTGTAAAGAACTGTACTTCCTGTACGAGTTTGCGTACGAACTCATTCCAGCTTTTGAGTTCGAATAACTCTATTGCATCTGTTCTTTTCAAAAGCCATACCTGGCTTTCTTCCAGAGCTTCAATATTTTCATTAGCAGGGATCCGCTGGTTAAAACTTCGCTGTGAGGTAAAACAATACGGAGGCTGCGTAAAGAACTTTGATACCTCTCGACCATCTTTGCTAATGAAATACCGTAGAAAACCAGCTTCCAGAAAATAAATATTATTACAAATTTCGCCCTCTCGAAGGAGCAATGTGCCTTTTTCGAATACTCTTTTTTCTAATCTGGAAGCAATTTTTTCCCAGTCCTTTGTAGGTAAGTGGACGTACTGAAGTATAAATTGACGAAAAGGATGCATGCTTTTTTAGGGTATAAATAGAAGAATGGACAAAATTGTTTTTAATATATATATACCAAACTGTTTGATGATAACATAAAATCTACGATATTTGCAGTACATCGCGCATTCTAAAACCTGTATTAATGAAAACATGTCTCTCGCTAGTGTGCGCGCTATGCCTTTCTATTATTTTACCTGCTCAAATTGTGCTCGAAAGAGATATTAATCAAGAAGCGGCTTCTTCTACACCTCAAGATGTTTGTGAGTATAATGGAATATTATACTTTCAAGCGGATGATGGAATTCATGGAGAAGAGCTCTGGCAATATGACCCTGATTCGGGAGAAGCTTCGATGGTCATAGATCTCGATCCTAATGAGGATAGTAGCAGTCCAATAAGTATGTTTGGTTTTGATGGTCGAATATTCTTTAGTGCCCGACCTTCCTTTGATTATGACTTATACGTTTATGATCCAGCAGACGGTAGTACTCAACAAATATTTGATACGGATGGAAATGATGTAGAGGATGCCTTTGGCTTTTTCGAATTTCAGGGTCAACTCTATTTCAGAGCTAATTTCTCAAATGAAGGAAGTGAATTAGCACGATTCAATCCAAATACTAATATGGTGGAATTAGTAGCGGATATTAATCCAGATAGTAATAGTAACCCAGGAAGCTTTGTGGAGTATGAAGGTAAACTTTGGTTTAGTGCAGTTGGTACCTCGGATAGTCGATTATACTACTATGATCCAAGCATCAATGAAGTGACCAATGTAATGTACCAAAGTCCGGAAGGATTATTTCCATCCATTGGTTTCTTATATGAATATGAAGACCTCTTCTATTTTCAGGGACATACCCAGCAAACAGGTTCTGATTTTTGGATTTATGACCCTGTAACCAATAGTCTTTTAGAGGACACGGAAGTTTACCCTGGAATAGCAAGCTCAAATGCGTCGGGTTTTGTGGGCTTTGATAGTAAAGTATATTTCCGAGGGAGATCCGTAAGTGTTGGGGGAGAGCTTAGAGTTTATGATCCTGCTACCGGAATCACCAGTTTAGTTGAAGACCTAAACCCAAAAGGTGATGCAAATCCAAGCGGATTGACACTTCGGGATGGAGTAATCTACTTCACTGCAAATACCGGAGGAAACTCTAATAATTTATTTGCCTTCTTACCGGGAACCAATGAGATTACCAATCTTGGAGGAGTTGACAATGGAGAGGATCCAAACTACATGACGATCGGGGCAATTATTGACAATACGATCTATCTTTCGGCGAATTTATTAGCGGTAGGTTATGAATTATTTGAATACGAAATTGCTGGAAATGCTTTTGAACTTAGTGCAGATGTCAATCAATTAACTATTGGTTCGAGACCCTATTTATTTACGGAATTTAATGGCAAATTGTACTTCGGCGCAGATGAGATAAATTCAGGTAATGAGGTCTGGTTATACAATCCCTCATCCGGTAATGTTGAAATTCTTACTGATGCTCCAGGAAATACTTCTCCTTATAACTTCTTGGCCGCAAACGATAGATTATACTTCACTGGTGTTGATTCGGAATTCGGTTATGGGATCAAATACTACGATGAATCCTCCCAGACGATTAACCCAACTTCATATTACACCCCTAATTCTTCCGGCCAGATTGATGGAATGATATTGTATGATGGACGAATCTATTTCTCGGATGATATTGATACCTTCGAAAGAGAACTCATCTACTACGATCCGGTTCTAGATGAATTTGGTGCCGTCGGCGAAATCAATCCAATGGGTGATGCATATCCCGAAAAATATTTTATTTACAATAACGAATTGTTCTTTGCAGCAACGCATCATGAAACTGGAAGAGAGTTATACAAATATAACAGTACTACGGATGAGATTAGTCTGGTAGGGGATATCCATCCTGGTGAAGGAGATAGTCGACCAGATCATTATGTAATTCACAATGACGAATTATACTTTTCCGCATCACCTAGCCAGAGTACCAAACAAATCTTTAAGTATAATGCTGCCGGTGAATTGACACAAATAACGGATCATACCCCAAATCCTGGCCCAGAATACTTAACGGTATATAAAGACAAAATTCACTTTAGTGGCCGCGTCTCAAGCTCGGTTGGTACGGAGATTTGTTATCTGGATCCAGCCACTAACGAAATTGTTTTAGCTGCAGATATTCGAAGCTCCGGTTCCAGTTCCCCGCGATCATTCGTTGTCTTTAACGATCAATTATTTGTGGATGCCTCTACTGACGAATATGGTCGGGAGTTATGGGTGTATAACGATACCACAGCAAGTATATTCGCTGATATCCGTCTCGGACCAGCGGATTCCGATCCAACTTATTTGACCTTGTTTAATGATAAGCTGTACCTAAATGCAGATGACGGTCTATTAGGTGAGGAGTTATATAGTGTGGCAGAATGCCTGAATGTGATTGTAGATACTGAACCTTCTGTTGACTCCGCTGGAGTTGGAGTAATTGACCTAACCGTTTTAGGGGGGCAACCACCATATTCTTACAGTTGGAGTAATGGCTCTACTACGGAAGATTTATCGGGCTTGGTTGCTGGAGTATTTACGGTAACCATTTCAGATGCCAGCGGTTGTATATCTGAGGTTACGGCGGAGGTGCCTTACGTTGTAACGGATGTTGTAGAAATTCTTGATCCCTCCTTACTTAAGATTTTTCCAAACCCGAACCCTGGTGTTTTTTCAATTGATAGTGGTGACTTAATACCGCAGCGCATTCAACTATTTGATTTAAACGGTCGATTGGTTTATGCTCGGCAACAAAATTTATCCGGAATATTAACATTAAACTTACCCTATGTTTTCTCTGGAACATATATCTTGCAAGTAGCCACAACTGAAGGGCTAATCATTAAGAAAATAATAATCAATTGATCTTAGGACTACATAGCACAACCAAGAAAATGATCTACATCTTTCTGGTTGTGCTATGTAGTAATTCCTTGTCTGCCCAGGATACCAAACTCTCGTTGGTTGGAGCTTTTGGACATAGTTTTAAGCATGTTTGGTCTTCTGATGAGAAAATCTCTCCGGTTTTAGAATTGGGAATAATGTATCAATGGCCAGTGAGTGAAAAGCATGGAATAAATCTTCATACCGGGTTTTTAGTGACGAATAATTATGGGAAGAATAAAAATGAATTTGAATTTTCGGGGCCATTTTCTTCTGGTGAAGATGCTGCTATCGAGGTTACGCATAATACTAAGATAAAGTATATCAGCATCCCATTCTTAGTAAGTATAAAACTCAACAAATACAGACCTTTTTTCGGAATGCAAGCGCAATTATTACGGAGTGCTTCCAGGCTAAGACTATACAGAAGTTTTGATACTGATGGGAATGTTTTGGAGTCTTTTAAAACAGAAATGATTAGTTCGTATCCTATGTTTAACGCAGAATTAATTTTTGGATTTCAGCGAATCATCAATAATAACTGGTCTTTATCTTTGACTTATTACGAAGGAATTATTCACCTAGATCCAAACCTCCTTTTAGATCGAATATCTAGGGAGTATACTACTTCCAGAATTTCATTAGGAGTACATTATACATTTTGTGCGAATAGGTAAACAAGATTTATTACTTTCGTTTATGTCTTCATCTAAAACCGTTCAGCTTTCTCCGGAACTCTTTCTGGTTCCCATCTGTCTCGAGGATCAGCTATCTCTTCTTCGATTAATGCGTCGGATATACTTACCAGTCTATAATCATCTTTGGGAGGATGCGGGAGATGCGTATTTACTCAAAACCTTTGGCGGAGAAAATTTTACAAAGGAAATGGAAGATGCCAATGGAGATTATTATTTTGTACTACAAGGAAACAAGCCCATAGGTATTTTAAGGATTCGCCGAGCTACGCCGCTGATCGACTTTGCTTCGGAGCCAGCAATGAAATTGCATCGCATATATTTAGATCCCAGTACGCAGGGCCAGGGAATAGGAAAAAAGATTATCCAATGGTGTATTGACCAGGCACGACAAGCAGGGGCAAAGATTCTTTGGTTAGAGGCAATGGATACTCAGATTCCTGCTTTAAGATTTTATGAAAAGCT
>JAHDHW010000288.1 GCA_020631105.1 Saprospiraceae bacterium
AATATCTTTTGCGGGTGAGGAAGGACGAAATAAGCGGGTGCTGCGTGTCGACTGGCGGCGGCTGCCATTATTTCGTCAAGCTTTTTATGCATCTTTTTAGCGATTGAAAAAGATGCGAAAGAAAATAAAAGAACGTAACTCAAATTTGAGTTGATGATAAAACACTCCAATCCTATAAATTAAACCAATAAGTCAACTTCATCACCAATGCTCTTGCCTTTGGTCTTTTGAAATCAATAAATCGATCATCCACTCCTGCGAAATAGTTATCAGAGTAAACAATAAATAAATCCGAGACCGGATTATACCGCCATTGAAAACGAGTATTGATATTCATGTTATCGATCTGACTATTGTACTGAATAAAAGTGGTCCAAAAGACATTACGGGTAAAGGTGATGTCGATCCTTGGCCCGATCAAAAACAAGTTAGCATCATTATACGGTGAGGGCAGGCGGATGCGATTATATTCAAAGTTTAAAGAGGTAATGGCCTTCGGCATAAAGCGGTAAGAAAAAGTCCCCTCCAGATTAATCCGACCACCATTAAAATATTCCCCCGACCGTGTACTCAATTCAAAGAAAAAAGGCTTCCGCTGATCAGAGTTATATCTCGCGATAATAAAGTTGTAGCCATAGTCCGAATCTTGCGGCAATTCCAAACCATCCGTTCCACTGGGGTCAAATGCATCAAACAAATAAGTGTATTGTCGCCGTAGTCGGATATTAAACTCTGCGGTATTCCTAAAGTTGATCCGATACAGAAAATTGATATCCCAATCGGTTACGCCATAAGTATCATTCCCCAAAACATCATAATCAAATCCGGGAGCATGCGACTGAATAATCCCTTTGGAAGGATAAAAATTATAATATACCGTCGCCCGGGATTGATTGAAATCAGTTCTCCGCACAAAGCCCACCTCCGGATTAAAGTTGGCGCCGATGGAACGAACATCTGTATTAAATTGCCACTCTAAAGTTTGATAGTTTAGGCTGACTCCTGTAGAATAATTCTCAGTATTACCAGAGCCATCATAAGACAAATGATAATATCCTTTTCCGCTCAATCTATTATCCGATGTTGCTAAGTTTAAATCTACTCCAACCGTACGATTTCCCCCTCCCGTATTCCAATCAAATGATCCGCCAATAGAATCCTGAAAAGCTTGTTTACTGACCACAAAAGCAGCAATATTGGATCGTGCTCCAATCCGATTCTGTACGGTGGCCACCGCGTAATTCGTAGTAGGCAAAGCAATATCCTCCTCCTCCGCAGCCTGTACCGTCATCAGACCAATCCGCCATTTATTATTGAGGTTGCCACTCATTCGCCCACCAAAATAAAGCGGATTACTAATATTCGTCCCCGTTGCGGTGTCTCTGGCGATTCCGATTCGACGGGAGAAGAAAGGTCGGGCACCGCCTGATCCAAAACCGGCAAATAAATCTGCGTTTTCCAGAAAAAATTGTCGCTGTTCGGGAAAAAATATCTCAAAGCGATCAAGATTCGTCACCTGTTGATCGACTTCCACCTGCGAAAAATCGGGGTTGACCGTCAGGTCTAGATTAAGCGCCGAAGACAGAGCAATCTTAGCGTCTCCACCCAGCGAAAACTTTGTATCTGTTGGAGTACCCTCTTCAAAATTTTTAGATGCCGAAAAAGCTGTATATGGAATAATAGAAATATTCCGCCCGGGATTATCCGGAGCTTCATCCCAATGTAATTCCTTGTTGAAAGCCAGATTGAGAATACTAAAATTTCTCGGGATAGGCGACCAGGAAGACCGCTCTCCGTCCTGACTATCAATCCGGTAAAAATTAATAAACCAGGAATCCATATCTTCCTTAAACCTCAAAGTCTTGAAAGGGATGGCCATTTCAGCAATCCAATATCCATCATAAATCTTCGCCTCCGCGTACCACTTATTATCCCAGGTCAGTGTAAAAGAACTGTTCCCCCTACTCGTCCTGTTACCGCCTTCTGATATCAGTCCCTCTCTCTGCACGCCGTAGGGGTTTAGGCCAAAAAGAAATCCATTCGTCTTATCTTTATACGTATCCAACACTATAGAGAAACTATCAAAAGCTCTCCCACGAAAATCTCGCCGCAAGGAAGAGATCACATAATCTCGCGGCCCCAGATTTTGCATGACCGCAATCACATAAATAAATTCATCATCATAGGCCATTCGAACTTCCGTCTGCGCAATCGCTTTGATGGTATCCAATGGAAAATACTGGTTAAAATCACCAGCAACCTCCGCATCATTCCAGGCTTGCTCATCCAGCACTCCATCAATATTGATCGGAGAAGTAGCGCGCTCGATTTTTAAGCCTTGCGCAGCAGATAAAAAAGGAAAAAGTATAAATACATAGAAAAGGGTCTTTTGCCATGACTTCATATTCCAATCGTTCTTTTCAGTTTTTAAAATTATTAGCTCATCCTGTAAATTGCTCGGTAAGCCCGTCTGCCTGATAGGGATTGCCGAGCTAATTTAGTTCTGTGTAACCTAAAAGACATACACTCTAAAAATAGCTTTACTCCACTAATCATAAAAATGCTTTTCGGTCAACAACATCATTTTAATGTTGAACGACTATAATACATCAAATCAGAAGCACTTGCTAACAAAAATATTTAGACTTCCTTATCTTTACCCCATGTCCTATACGAATCATAACCTGAGTGATACTATTGTTGCCCTGGCCACCCCTGCTGGTGTCGGTGCCATTGGCGTGATACGACTTTCGGGGCCAGATGCCATTCGCATCGTCAATGCCCAGTTCCCTGCAAAAGACTTGATGGCCCAATCTTCACATACCGTACATTATGGGACGATCAGAGATGAGGACGGTAGCATTATAGATGAAGTTATGGCGGCGGTCTTTGTAGCACCACGCTCTTACACGAAAGAAAATGTAGTAGAAATCAGTTGTCATGGTTCGCAGTATATCATCCAGCGATTGATCCGCTTATTTATCAGCAAAGGTGCACGGATGGCCAACCGCGGGGAGTTTACCCTACGGGCTTTCCTTAATGGTCAGATGGATCTTTCGCAGGCCGAAGCCGTCGCTGATTTGATTGCATCAAACTCTGAGACTTCACACGCAATTGCGATGCAGCAAATGCGCGGAGGATTCTCTGACGAGATCAAAGCCCTACGTCAACAGCTGATTGATTTTGCCAGTCTGATCGAACTAGAATTAGATTTTAGTGAAGAAGATGTAGAATTCGCCAACCGTGACGAGCTTAAAAACCTCATCTCCAAAATTCAGGAAGTTATCAAACGCTTAATTGATTCTTTCCACCTGGGGAATGTAATCAAGGAAGGCGTGAGCACCGTGATTGCAGGTCGCCCTAATGCCGGGAAGTCTACCCTACTCAATGCCCTCCTAAACGAAGAGCGCGCCATCGTTTCAGCTATCGCAGGTACGACCAGAGATACGGTCGAAGAAAGCCTCAACATCAAAGGTATCCAGTTTAGATTGATCGACACCGCCGGCATCCGTAAAGCACAGGATCAAATTGAAAAGATTGGGGTTGAGCGTACCATAGAAAAAATAGAACAATCCACCGTTGTAATCTACGTTTTCGATGTAATCGAATCCAAGCCCGAAGACCTCTGGGATGATATAGAACGTTTTCTACAAGGTAGCAAAGCGCTCACCGCAGGAAGCAAGCAATTGTTTATCGCCAACAAGATGGATCAAAATCCATATACCAAACCCGAAGAATATTATAAAGAAGGATTGATCTCCAAGGCGAACCTCATCCCCGTATCGGCCAAGCATCAGATGAATATCGAAGTGGTCAAAGATACACTGTACCAGCTCGTACTGGATAATCCTCAACTAATGGACGAAACGATCGTCACCAATTCGCG
>JAHDHW010000289.1 GCA_020631105.1 Saprospiraceae bacterium
TTCTATTTTTGGTTTAGCTTCTTAATCCTTTTACCCTTGGCTAATTACTCCTCTTATTTCAAAAAAATCATTAAAAAGATAAATATTCCTGTGCCACCTTTATGGTTAGGAGGGCTAATGATCTCGAATCTGATTCTATCAAAAGTATATAAGGTAGCAACCGCCTCCTATACAGAAAATTATACCAATAGCATTGACGAGATCATGGAAGGAAATTACGCTATCGTAATTGCTGCTTTGGCTATTTATTTTTTCACAGCTAAAGCCTATCGCTCAGAAAAAACAATGGCCCCGGCTAATATTTCATCGGTAAATCTAAGCTAGTAGACAGATACTTTCTACTTTCCTTCAAATTCATGTTCAGGAATATACTCACAGGGGCGATCAATCTCTTCTGGTGTAAATTTATTAATTACCCAATGTTCATTAAGCAAGGAAGAATAACAAATACGAACATTAAGCTTGTGTATTTCTTTTTCTAAAATCCTGGACTCTGGCGACCATCCCACGAAAATTAGATTTTTTGATTCTCCGGGAGCGATCATTTGGTCCCGGACATTACCATCGGTACTGATTACTCCATAGTCAATAGCGCCAGCTACTTCGGGTGCTATTTTTTGAGCCGCTTCAAACCAATCATTAAAATAAGTATCACCACTGTACAATTGGTACGAATTAATTCGAGCCAAGCCATTGCCGCTATTCTTTAACTCGAGCCCAAAGCCATTCCCATTATACCGCATCCCGACGGTCACATAAGGATACATGGTAGCTTTTTGCTGCGTTCGCATAATCCGAACCTCTTGTACAGAGATGTATAACGCACAGGCACTAACGAGCAGAGCAGTGACCGCAATAATGATATTGGTGTTTAACGATTTAATAAACTGGAATAGAGGCATAGCTTTATTTTTGTTCTAAATTCAAAATACCAATAAGGCTAAATATGTTTACGTCAATGCCGAATTTCTAAATAATTAATTCCCTTTGTTGAACAAAGGCACTACTTCTCCTTCGTCAGAAGATTCAATAGTCAACAGTAAAGTACGTAGTCCAAGCCGACTAACTTTATAGACTTTGGTACCTGTCGTCCATCGCTCCGCTCTTACCTGACCCGGGTTCATCGGAAAACCATAACCAAAATAGGATCCGTCTTTTTTGGGGCCTTGCACAAAAAACTGCCCTCGCTTCAAGGTGTTATTTTTAATTTTAAAATCGATATACCTGATCGTAGGGTCAATAGGTTTTTCTCCTCTTGCCAGGGCCTCTTTTGCGTCTCCGGATAATTCAGCAGGCGTCCCTTTAACCGTTAGGCTAGCACTCTCATTAATATCCGTTCGCAAGGCATTCACTTCCCCTAGTTTTACTTTACCCCATTTAGATATTTCTATATCAGCGGTAGTTATGTCCAGTTGTTCGGCATCCAGAGTAGCCAGCTTTACCTCGAGGTCCAGGTAGCCAACTTTTCCAGATAGTTTAATTTGGCCTACATCAGCATTTATTCGGAAGCGTTCGGCATCGAGGTTATTTATCGTGATATTACTATGTGCATCGCAGATTAGCGTTTGTAATAATGGTGCACCGATAATTATTTCGTGATTGCCTTTAGGTTCGATCCATTCTAGTTGAGTGAGATCAAGGTAGCCTTTCTTAACTTTTACATTTATATAGTCAATAATATTTTCGTCAGTAGTAATTGTGATCCCGGGTTCAGCCTTAGGATCAATAGTAATATCAGCACTGAGATTTACCTCGAGCTTACGGAGGTTCTCTGCAGAAAAAGTCTTAGTGACTTTGTTACCATTGCCATTGATCTGAGCAGGTACAAGCACTTGAATAAAAAAGAAAGCCAAAGCAAATACAATGAGATTTTTCATGATGAATCATTTTATAAATTATGTAATGATATTTTTAAACCTTAGATCGAGCATAACAAGACGCTGATCTGGAAAAACTGAATGAAGAAGTGTTTAGGGTTTGGGGTACAGCATTAATTAGCCTGATGAATCAAAGCCATAGTAGCAGCTAGTTCTGTATCGACTCCATTTATAAAATCCGCCACATTTTTTTGTACAAAGACATCTGGCTGAATCCCTCCATTCGGGGTCTCTTCGGTCACTGGAAAAAGATTTATAGAAAGCAGCGGAAGATCAATTTCCACCTTAGTATTCGGTAATCGGTGAAAGAAAATATACCCTCCATTCAGACCACGTTGATTACCACCCGTCTCCTGACCGATCAAGGTTGCGAGTTTATATTTCTTAGCATAAGTCGCCATGATCTGCGTAGCAGAACTATTCTCCGCATCAATCAAAAGGTATGATTGGCCCCGGAAGTTGTCTTTAGCAGGCTCATACGTTTGTGCCCGTCCGCTATACCGTTCTTTCATCCGATATTGACCATTCGGTAGCGGTTCAACCGTCGCGCCCCAGTGATAAGGCAGTTTGCTCCAGGTAGTCACGTTTGCTTCTAGTTCTTTGGGAAGCCGTTTGTAGTTTACTACAGTATAAGGTGCAGGCACCGTAATTGGAGATTGTAAAATTTTCCGTAGCAGATACTCCACTATTTCTGTTTCACCCCCTTCATTTCCTCTGATGTCCAGAATTAAATGCTGCGCATTTTTTTCCGTAATCTCTCGAAAAGCGCTGTCCAGAAAATTTCGCCAATTAAAGTCTTTGTTATAAACCGCAAAGGATGTAACCTTTAAATAAGCGGTGCTATCATTCTTCCATTCGAATTGCCAACCGGCCGCAAAGTCATTATTAAAATCATCATACCGGGATCTAAGCTTTGCATCCCTTGCTGTTTTTGACATTGCTTTCACCTCTGCCTTGATTATATCTCCACTTGAATGATCTTTTAATGTCAATTGGAACACCTCCTTACTTCCAAACTCTAAAGGGAAGAAGATATCGAAGAGCTCAAATTTATTAGTTCCGCCGAGCGTTAAGCGCTGAAGTTTTTTCTCCTCATTTGCACCATCCGCAGTAATATACGGAGTGAGTCGATTCAATATCTCTGCCGCAGGAACACCATCAATAGTAAGGATCTCTCTTCCAGGTATTAGTTCGTTTTGCTCACTTGCATTTTTAGCAATAAACAATTGCTTTCCAATTCTGTCAAAAGTAAATGGCACTTTATCACGACTAAAGAAAATTGCTTTTTCTACCGTTCCGCCCTGATTCCAGGGATTCGTAAAGGTATGGCTACATTGAATCTTTGCCGCAAACTTTGAGACTTGTTTATAGGCATTGATCAAGCTAGGCTCTGCCAACATTGCTGCTTCTAATTCCTGAAAATCTGATTCCAGTTCTTTTTCCGAACGGTACTTATACAAACTAGGATGTACATACTTAATTGTGGCTTTTAAGGCCGCGACATCTTCCTTTATTTGCTCTGAGGTATAGGTCAGGCTTTGAATTTTATCCTTACTATACGTTTCATATTCATTAAACGGAACATTGACAGATACGCCTTCAGGTTTAAACCAAAGTGTACGATTATCCGCACCTTGCAATTCCCAGTTGTCTCCATTTCTATACTTATACTTCAGACGTTTACTCTTTGTAACGAATTCAATTTTTGCCTCGTAGGTTCCGTCTCCATCTGCATCTGCTAGTTCATATCCTTGGTTCCAGGAAAGCGGAGAGATATCTCCTTGTAGATACACCTTTTCTACTCGTTCAGCTGTAGACATATCCACTTTGAAATGGACCTGATAAGTTTTGGGTGAGCTGCAGGAAAAAATAGTAGTGATTGTTAGCAGAAATAATATATGTTTCATTGGTAATGATTTTTAGTTAGTGATTCAATCGGTTAGTGAGTTAATCAGTTAGT
>JAHDHW010000079.1:0-6036 GCA_020631105.1 Saprospiraceae bacterium
TATCCAGTTCAACCTGAATCAGGTAAATACCTGCACTCCAATCACTGGTATTTAAATCCATTCTATTGCTACTTAGTCTATCGCTCTGCAAGAGTTGTCCCAATGCGTTGAAGACATTAATGCGACCATCGCTATAAGCCCCTTCAATTACTACACTTGCAAAATCATTCGCAGGATTCGGAAAAAGCTCGATGCGTTTAGCATCATCGATGTTTACGGTAGACACCGGCGAACCATCCGTATTAAAGTTTGTCTGATACGCAGTGATACCACCTCGGACATTTCCAACGAACATTTCCAGGCGACCATCATTATCCAAATCTACGACTACTGGCGCACTTAAGAATCCGGGGCGGATGCTGCCGTAAGTATCATTCTCAAGCGTAAAAGTCCCATCAAGGTTATCGTCTATGTTTGAATAATGGTATATATAGCCTTGCTCGCTTCCTGCAAACAAGTTATAGGTTCCATTAAAATCTACAAAAAACGGAGTTGCATATCCAGACACGGAACTCCCAAATTGAGTATCCACTAATCCAAGCGTAACGATATTATTTGCTGCCGCTTCGTTTACTGTAATGTTTGGCGTAAACATAGGTTCCGTAGCGGTCCCATCATTTTGAAAATAAACCAGTCGTCCCACTTTCTCTCCTGCTACGATATCCATTTTACCATCGCGGTTGAGATCAATAATTTGCGGTGTAGAAAAGGCACCTAAATCTAAGCCCATATAGTTAAACTGAATCGTAGGAATATTGATTGGATTACCAGCTCCTGCTGTGTTTTCACCAAAGAAGAATCTTCCGCTAACTTCACCAATCAGCACATCCATATCGCCATCCATGTCAATATCTCCGAAAGTTGGTGCTAATCCATAATTGGAAGTGGACTCAAAATCACTCATATTTAGGAAATCTTCATCCACTAGTTCGAAAGAAGGATTTGAAGCCGTACCAATATTTTCGAATAGATATAAACGCGGTTGTCTTCCTCCTCCTTCTACATAGAAGCTTCCATTTCCTACCACTAAATCCAGTAAACCATCAGCATTATAATCCACAAAAGTTGGATTAGCATCATTCCCCAAATCAATCATATCTCCAACCATAAAGGTTCTTTCTACAAATTGAAAGGAAGGGTTATTATTAGCGCCGCTGTTATCATAATGCCATACTACTTCCAGATTCTCCCCACTTCTATAATTATTAGGTGAAGCCAATAAATCTTTAATACCATCATTATTGACATCCAGGTAATAAGAGGCCGGAAAAATTGCTATATCTGCCGAAACGGTATTGTTGGGATAGAATACTATCTGATCCGTCATAAATGCGGTACTGGTCGAGCCGCCATTGGTCAATAAAGTTAGATTATCAAAGGAAATATCCCCAAGTATAAGATCAAGGTCATCATCTTCATCTACATCCAAAGTCAGTAATGTTGACCCTGCATGTCGATCGTCTCCTCCCCCATGCAATCCGTTTGAACAATCATCAATATTGTCACTTAAGCTTATGACTTCATCAATACCGCTTTCATAGAAACGTCCCCAACAATCATCAGCTAAAGTAAAAATCAAACTATCCTGCCCGAAGCCTAAATCAACGGATTGATTTTCGAATAAATAGACATGGCCTCCACCTACTGCAAAGGTTAATATATCCAAATCTCCATCTCGATCAATATCATCGACCGCAGGATAATCCTGACCTGTTATGTAAAGCTGGGTAAAACCATTGCCCGCAGGGAAAGGTATTAAGTTACTTGATAAGATATGAGTAAAATCAAAGCGTTCAAACTGAATAATATTATTGACATACTTACCCGTATAAACCAACATACCATCTATGCCCGGAAAATCAGAATAGGTAAAAATATCATGAATACCATCTCCATTATAATCTCTAAGCATCGCCCAATCTATCATTTCTGGAAAAAACCTTTCATAGAATGGCGCATATTTATAATCTACTTCATTAGGGGTCCCTTCATTTATAAAAGTCAAAGGCACATTTCCCGCTCTGTCAAAAATGAATAAATCTAAAGTCCCGTCATTATTTAAATCCACTTCAGAAAATTGGGGAGCTGTTAATCCACCAACTAAGCCATGGATTTTCTCACCAGATTCGTCAAATATATCAATGTCAAATCTGTTTAATTGGGCATTAGTGATAGTCGAAAAACTCAAACAAATGCAACAAGCGAATACGGATAATATCGTATAATTAGTCTTCATAAAATTGTTGTTTCTTTACCTGGAACAAAGCTAGCAAATGTAAACTTATATCGCCAATAGGATATACCATTGTGTTTAATTAACGTCTTTTTCTTACATTGGTTGTCTTTCTTAGCTTTCAATAATCAAGTATGTCAATCACCCAACTAAAAGCAGCCATTAAAGCCTGTACTATTTGTGAAAAAAACTTACCGCTTGGTCCCAGGCCGGTTGCTAGTTTTGAAGCAAGTAGCAGAATACTGATCATTGGTCAGGCTCCTGGAACTAAGGTTCATGCCAGTGGTATTCCCTGGGATGATGCGAGCGGCAAAAGACTTCGAAACTGGATGGGAATTGACACAGAAGCATTTTATGATGCTAGTAAAATTGCAATCGTCCCTATGGGGTTTTGCTACCCCGGTCGTGGAAAATCAGGTGACTTGCCTCCTCGCCCAGAATGCGCTCCGCAGTGGCATGATGCTATCCTGGAACAGCTTCCTGATTTGGAATTGACGCTGCTTATTGGAAAATATGCCCAAGATTATTATTTAGGGAAATCCCGACAATCAAACCTGACAAAAACGGTTCAGGCCTATCAGGATTACCTGCCCGCTTACTTTCCACTAGTTCATCCCTCACCCCGAAATCAAATCTGGATGCGTAAGAATCCCTGGTTTGAAAAAGATATTATTCCAGAATTACAAAAAATGGTCAAATTGATTCTGGCTAAATAACCTAACCTCGGAGTACGCCACTCTCTCGTAAATACCAAACCCCAAAAAGAAAGAGAAAGAATAAAGAAATTAAAAACGCAATCTTCACCCAGGACAAAGGCTTCTGTCCGTTTACTTTTCCGGTCTGTCCATTAATCGTAAAGTGATAGACTTTATTATTGTACATATAAGAACAGATCCATAATGGCAAAACGATATGCTTGAATGTTTGCCCGGATTTATGGCTTTCAACGCTTAAATTTCGTTGGGTATCCCCTCCTAATTGAGCAGAGCACATGTTACGAATTTTATCATCCATGATGCGGTCTGCTATCTGGTGCCCCTCATCAACTTCAGTTTGATAAACTTCTGATTCCCAGCCTACCATAAGTCGGCCATCAAAATTCACTAACTCTTCTAAGCGAAAAGGTAGCACTCGATTAATATGCTTTTGCTCCAACCCTCCGGAAGCTACGACAAGCACATCATCAAAGAAATGAGAAAGATTACCACTGCGATACTTCCATCTGGTTTTGCGTACCTGTTTGGTTTGCATTCGACCATTGATCCGTACCTGTTTAGTCTCGTAATGATAATACCCCGCTTCTCCTCGCCATTGAGATTCCGTCTGAGCATCATAAGTCCAGAATGGAATATAAATTCCATGGAGGTCTTCTACTGCAGCTAATCTTTTTAGTTTACTCGGGTGAAACCACCCTCGATTAATCCATTTCTCAAAGATGCGCTCCGCTTCGAACCTACTGATATAAAAAGGGATAATGCCAATGGGTTGGATGTACTTGTGATCATAAGCTTCCAGGTTAACATTCTTGGAACCACAGAAACCGCAATTGACTTTTACCTGCTCAGTTTCGACCATGAATTTTGCACCACAATTCCCACAGTCAAAGACTTTTTTTCCAAGTGCCTCGGGCGTATAGTCTCTGGCAGAATGAACTGCTTCTTTGAGGGATTGCTCAACAATTTTATCGTTGCTATGGTCAATCTCTTCCTGATAACCGCAATAATCACAAGAAATCTTCTTGTGCTCTGCTGAATAGGCCAGATTACTGCCGCAAGAGGGGCAATCCGGTGAAATAGTATTTTCTAGATAACTAGACTGATATTCCATATTGTCATTTAGTAGGACATCAAAAAATAAATGACGTTAGGGACTAGAGTCTTGAAAGTAAATCTTTCTTCTTGCTATCAAATTCTTCCTGTGTCAAGACTCCGGCTTCTTTTAATTCTCCTAATTGTTTTAGAGTATCCATGATTTCTTCTCTACTCTGAGCCTTAGAGCTTCCGGTATTTTGATTGGTATTGGCTCCCTGATTCATCTGTTGATTCATCATTTGGTTGGCCATTCCAAATCCCATTCCCATTCCGATTCCTTCACTTGCACCACCACCAGGATTTTCGGCAGCCTTCTCCATAGCATTTGCGGTAGTGAATTTGGTGAATTTATCCATATCATCGACCATATTCATATTGGTCATCTTATCATAAAACTCTTCAACTTCTTTTGGTAAGGAAGTAGAAGTAATCTGAAACTTCACCAATTCAATTCCAAAAGGTGTTAAATCATCTTGTAAGAAAGGAGCTACCTTTTCGCCAATTTCTGTATAATTTGAAACCATATCAAGTACTGAAACCCCACTTTCAGCGATTGATTCGGCAAATTTTGGAGAGACGATATCCCTTAACGCACTCTCAATCTCCTGAATCTTCAGGATGGGTTTAGTACCAGCGAATTGAGTAAAAAACTTTTCAGCGTCATTTACCCGGATAAAGTAAGTACCATGTGCTTTAACACGGACTTGTTTAAATTCCGGATCCCGCAAAATTATTGGATTAGGAGTACCCCATTTGAGTTCCGTAAACGTTTTAGTACTTAGAAAATAGACATCTGCTTTGAAGGGAGATTTAAAAGCTCGATCCCAGTTTTTCAATGAAGTCATCACAGGCATATTTTGCGTGATTAATTCATACATACCCGGATCATATGTGTCTGCGAAGCGTCCCTCGTCAAGGAATAATGCAACCTGTGATTCTCTTACGGTCAAACTTGCTCCGTATTTGATATTTGCATCTTTATCAGGAAACTTCCAGAGAACAGTATCCTTATCCTTTTCTACCCAATCAATTACTTCAATAAATTCTTCTAAAAAAAAGTCTAATAGTCCCATGTTTTTTAATGTAGTTGTTTTAGGAAAATGGTTTACATGATTAATGTGCCATAAGTTACTACATAAAGGTAAAAATTACGGCGAAGCATGTCTTTTTTTCGATAAAAAAAGGACCAATGACTACAGCCATTGGTCCTAAAAGATTGAAACATAGTTTCATCAACAAAACAAGGAACATCTTTTACTTCAGCATATCTTCCTTTAATTCGGAGTCCAAATATACATTCATCATGATATTAGCATGAATGACTCCAAACACAAAGAATTCAAGCATTTGCTTGAGCTGAGAAGAAAAATCTTTAGCCTCCGCTTTTAAATCCGTTAATCGAGGTAAGTGATGAGCGAAGTATAAATTGTTATTGGCCGTCTCGATTAAGGTACTTGCAAGTGTTCGTGAGTACAAAAAATCTGGAGAAATCTCTTTTATGATAGAAGCAATCTTACCACAAAGGCTTTTGTAAGATAAAAAGAAGCCTTCTTTATTATCTTCGTCTACTAACTTATGATGATAAGCTTTAATCCCTTCACGGACGACTATCCGATGCAACGCTTCTTCATTTATTACATCTATTGAAGTGTTTCGGTTAATTGTATCGACAATCACATCGATGACTATCTTTAACCGTTTAGAAGCACTTTCAACGTTTAGCGTATTGAAATCAATTCGAACCGCCATCCATTCCCAATACCAGTTTAAGAGATATACAAACAGTTGATGTTTATTTTCGAAATATCGATAAATTGAGGCTTCGGCAGAGCCCATTTTAACTGCCAGCTTTCTGAAGGTAAATTGCTCAAGTCCTAGCAAATCAATCAACTCCACAGCGTTTTGAACTAGTTTTTTCCCTAGCTCAGTTTTCATAGGATTTTTTAGATATAAATTCTTATTCAAATCTAGATCAAAAGCTAAAGGTATCAG
>JAHDHW010000079.1:6136-23239 GCA_020631105.1 Saprospiraceae bacterium
AGCCATAAAAATCCGGCTTTTGATCGTTCCCAGCGGCAAACCTTCTTCCTCTGCGATTTCATGGTATTTGAATCCATTATAACTTAATAAGAAAGGGCGTTTTAACTTGTCATCCAAGCCTTCAATTAATTGTAAAATCTCTTCTTCCATCATGTAAGACTCCCCATCATTTTGCACCAAAATATCTCCGGAATTAATCCAATAATTATTGGTGGTATTATCATTAAGTGTGTTTCTTCGCTGTTTTTTTCTAAAATTATTAATGAATGAGTTCTTCATAATCGTACATAACCAGGCCTTCATGTTAGTGCCATACATAAACTTTTCCCGATTCTTAAAAGCGCTTAATGCGGTCTCCTGGTATAGATCTTCTGCTAAGTGATAATCTCCAGTAAGTTTGTAAGCAAAGCCCATTAAGTAATTGGTTAAGCGGTTGAAATCCGACGTGAAATTTTGAACTTCTGCATGCATATTTTAAGCATTTAGAGTTATAAAATAATAGTTTTACTATCTTTTGCAATTGTAACACTACAAAGGAAGGAAATGTTTAGATTTAATCCAAATAAATAGTAATACTTTTATAAAAAAAAGTATTGCAAACAATGTTTGCTTTCATCGGTTATAGATGTACTAACATTCTCAATCAAAACCATTGTCATGAAAAAAGTACACACCTTCCTTATCCTTTTATTATCGATTCCTTTTATACTAGGTGCTCAGGAGAATAAGATGGGCACTCCCTTTGTTGGAAAAACATACGATCAACAGAATAATGGCAGAAATAATCTTTTACAGCTACAGCAAGCAAATACTCAAAATCAATTGATGGATTTTGAAAAAACATTTTTTGCATTAGAAAATGCTGTGGCTCAAAACCCTCAATCTGCTTTAGCTTACTTGCGAAGAGCTCAATTCAAGCAAAGATTTGGAATGATCAGCGAAGCTGCAATTGACTACCAGATGGCAAATCGCCTAAACCCGTATGCTGAAGATTTATTTGCTTTTAATAATCCCTACCAAGTATTAAATGTACTTTCTTATCAACCTGAAAAAGCAGTAATCAATTTAGAGATGGAAGACAGGCTTGAGGATTACTGGAAACTAATGGATAGAAAGTATTCGGATAATGATGCAGATTTAGTTTTACTCTCAGAATTGGAGGCTGCGATCCAGATGCTAGAAAAGGAACAAGAAACAGCAGCTATAGCAAAACTAGATTCAATTACTTATACTTACCCTCAATCACCTATAGCCTTTGACATCTTGGGCATGTTATATCATCGATCGAATGACTATGAAAACGCGCGGTTAATGTTACAAAAAGCCATTTCGCTTGAGCCAAATTTTGCGATTGCCTGGTATAACTTAAGCCGTTTAGAAAATGAACTTGGTGAAACAGCTATTGCCATTGAGCATTTAAATAAAGCGATCTCTATTCAAGAAAATCTATCTAAAGCCTACTTCGACCGGGCTTTAATCCTAAAATCACAAGGGAACAACGAGTCTGCGATCGAAGACTATAACAAGATAATTGAACTGAACGGTGAAGACTATATGGAGGCTTACCTCAATCGAGGGCTAACCAGAAAAATGCTGGGAGATTTTGATTTAGCACTTCGCGATATTAACATTGCTATTGAATCATTCCCCGAATATGCAGAATTATATAAAAACAGGGGTAACCTTTATCTCCTGTTTGGCTATCATAACAGGGCTATAGAAGACTATACCATAGCTATTCAAAAGGATCCTGATTATGCGGAAGCTTATTTTAACCGGGGCTTAAGTCATTTTATTCTATTTGACAGAGTATCCGGTTGTGCAGACCTTCATAAAAGCATGGATCTGGGGTATCAACCTGCAGAAGAAAAGATAAAATACTTCTGTGTCGATTAAATTTTATCCAATAAATTCACCCTTTAATAATTAACAATAATTGCTTCTAAAGTTATTTTGCTTTAGAAGCAATTAATTATTTTATTTTCCTTACTTTTAGATAATTGACAAATACAAATAATCCATTTGCTTTACTGTTAGCATGTCTTCTCTTAGACATCAAGAAACTCCTCCTTTACTTATTTGTATTTATATCATTCGTCATACCTCTATATTAAATACTAATTTTTTATGGTTATTTAGAAAGAAGATCTTTTCTAAAAGATCTTACCTCCGCCGGCACCGGCAGTAATTATAACTGTGTACTTATTCATTAAGAATTGATGTACCTCTATGCCGGTGCTCATTAAAAAACAACAAGGGACACTTCTGTAAAGAAGGTCCCTTGTTATATTTTAAGCACTGCCCAGGGCAGTATCCAAATTTATTTTTCCAGTTCGGCTCTGCTCATCACCTCTTCCTGGTGATTAATAGATTCCTGGTGAATTGCCTTTAAGATTTGTGCAACGAACTCTTCGCTCAATCCTAATGCACTTCCTTTTGCGGATGCCGTAGCTAGAATCTCACTCCAACGACTTGGCTGTAAGATGGAGATATTATTGATCTTTTTGTACATCCCAATATCATCTGCAATTTTCATTCGCTTACCCATCAAGTCGAGCATCTCATTATCGATTAAATCAATCTGGCTTCTTAAGTCCTCAATCTTATGAAGGAATTCCTGATCCTTTGAAGAAGCTTCACGTAATACTAAGCTATCAATTAATTCACTAAAGACCGGAGGGGTGATTTGCTGTTTAGCATCACTCCAGGCATTATCAGGATCAGGATGTACTTCTGTCATCAGGCCGTGAAAGTTCAAATCCATAGCCGTCTGCGCAACAGGTTGCAAAATATCTCTACGGCCACAGATATGACTATTATCACAGATAAATGTCAGCCCTGGAAATGCCTGCATCAATTCAATTGCAATTTGCCACATAGGTGTATTACGGTAAGTCTTATCATCAATCGCTGAAAATCCCCGATGAATAACTCCAACCTTACTGATACCCGCTTTATAGATTCTTTCGATTGCGCCCATCCATAATTTTAAATCCGGATTAATCGGATTTTTAATTAATACAGGGGTATCCGTACCTTCCAATGCATCTGCAATCTCTTGTACAGCAAAAGGACTTACGGTTGTTCTAGCACCAATCCATAATACATCAATCCCATACTTTAAAGTTTCGTAAACATGCGCAGCTTTCGCCACCTCGGTCGTCACTTTTAAGCCAGTTTCTTCTTTTACACGACGTAGCCATTTCAGGCCAACAACGCCTACTCCTTCAAAAGAGTTTGGTCGTGTTCTGGGTTTCCAGATACCGGCGCGGTATAAGTCAATATTTTGTTCAGCAAGTGCTTTAGCAGTAGACAATACCTGGTCTTCAGATTCTGCACTACAAGGACCAGCAATCACAATAGGCCGTTCCGTTTTCTCAAAGATGGGTTCAAATTGCATATCTTTCATTTTTTAATTTTATTTCGATTAATTAATTTGACCAAGTACTTTTAGTACGAGCTGGCCATTGTTTTATTTTTTATTTGTCTATAATTTTTCTAATTGTATTTGCTTTTCGAATCATAGCTTCAAAGGACTCATAGTCTTTTTTGATCAGCAGACTTCGAAAGCGAGCAAGGGTATTAATGTGTTCATCTAAAACATCCAGTACATTATCCCGATTCTGTTCGAAGATAGGTACCCACATGGCAGGAGAACTTTTAGCTAATCGTACCGTCGAACTAAATCCTCCACTCGCCAGTTCAAATATTCTTTTTTCATCCTGTTCTTTTTCTAATACGGTGAGTGCTAAAGCAAATGAGCTGATGTGCGAAATATGAGATACGTAAGCCGTATGCACATCATGAGATTTAGCATCCAGGTAAACAATCCTCATATTCATTGCTGCACATAATGCCTTCACTTTTGATACAGCGTCCTCATCACTATCTTCCACATCACAAAGTACAGTGCAACGCCCGTCAAAAAGATTTGGGATTGCTGCTTCCGGCCCACTATATTCTGTACCCGCCATAGGGTGAGTACTTACATATCTCCCTCTTTTGGGATGGGACTTGACCGTCTCCAGAAGATCTACCTTAGTGGATCCGACATCGATAACGACCTGTTGATTGACACGGTCCAGTATGGCTGGGAGCAAAGTTTTCATAGTGTCCACCGGAGTAGCCAAAATAATAACATCTGCTTTGTCAATACCTTCGTTTAGTTCTAAGTCCTCATCAATCAATCGCCGTCGAATTGCTTTATCCAGATTCTCCTGACTTCGGTCAACGCCAATGATGTGCTTCGCAAATCCGCTTTCTTTTAAAGTGATTGCCATAGAGCCGCCGATCAAACCAATTCCTACTACTGTAACTACCATAAGTAAATAATTCGTTGCTCTACCCTACCTGGATTTTATTTAGAGCCTTTTCTATTTGTTGTTTTGCTTTTTCAAAATGTTCTACCTGAGCGCATAGAGAAATTCGAATGTATTGATCTCCCTGACTACCAAAAATGCCCCCCGGGGTAACGAATACCTGCGCTTCATGAAGTACCAAGTCAGAAAGCTCATAACTATCTTTATACTGCTTAGGAATTCTTCCCCAAACAAACATACCTCCGTTATCATCCTGGCATTCGCATTCCAGCAAATCCATAATCTCCAGCACCTTCAACTTACGTTTTGCATAAACTTGATTAATATTTTCATACCAGTCTTCTTCTAGCGAAAGCGCTTCTACCGCAGCCAACTGGGCCGGTAAAAACATCCCGGAATCCATGTTACTCTTAAACTTTAGTATTTCTGAAATATAGCCCGCATCTCCGCCCAACATTCCAATTCTCCAGCCCGCCATATTATGTGACTTACTAAGCGAGTTAAGCTCCAATGCTACTTCTTTTGCCCCTGGAACAGATAAAATGCTAAGAGGTTGATTAAGGACGAAGCTATACGGATTATCATTGACAATTAATATTTCGTTGGCTTTACCAAACTCAATTAAGTCTTTGAAGAATGCTAAAGTAGCAGATGCTCCGGTCGGCATGTGAGGATAATTTACCCACATGATTTTCACTTTGGACAAATCCTCTCTACCCAAAGCATCCAAATCCGGTAACCATCCATTGGCTTCTGATAATAAATATTCGCGGGTACTTGCACCCGCTAAATGGGCTGTCGCCCGGTAAGCCGGATAACCAGGATTAGGTAATAATACTTCATCGCCCGCTTCCAGAAAAGTCATGGCAATATGCATGATACCTTCCTTGGAACCAATAAGCGGTAATACTTCATTAGCAGGATTCAAAGTAACGTCAAAGTACTTTTGGTACCAGATACTGAAAGCATTTCTCAAAGCTTCTGCACCAATGTATGATTGGTATTTATGATGTCCGTCTTTTAAACTTTCATGCTGTAACCTTTTAATCACCTGATCCGCAGGAGATAAATCGGGACTACCAATACCTAGATTCAAAATCTCGATTCCGCTTTTACGCATTGCGGCTATTTCTTTCAACTTCTTGGAGAAATAGTACTCTTTAACATGGCCAATTCTACTCGCCGGCTTAATTTTCATAGTGTATTCCTGTTTTATAGCGTCCAAGTACCTGGAGCTCACTTGTCGATTTTTTTACGACTTCGATCGTCCGATCAAAATCCTGTGGTGCTTCCAAAACAAAGTCCACAAAAAAGAAATAACGCCATTTATCGCCCACGATTGGAACGGACTGAATTTTTGTGAGGTTTGCTTTGTGGTCCGCTAAAAGTTTTAGGATTTCGTGAAGCGAACCGACCTCATGTTTAACCGCAAAACAAATAGATACTTTTTCAAAACCTGAATCATCCACATGCTTATCCTTATGCTCCAATGAAAGAAAACGTGTATAGTTTTGCTTATTGGTTTCAATACTTTCAGCAAGTATATCCAGCTCATATAGTTCCGCAGCTTTTGCACTGGCGATGGCAGCGACATTAGGCGTACGCTTTTCAAAAATATGCTTAGCACTCAAAGCCGTATCCTCCGCTTCGACTAAGCGAATATGAGGATAATCATTAAAGTACTCCCGACATTGAGCAATTGCCATTGGGTGCGAATGCACTTCTTTGATATCTCCGATATCTTGCCCTGGCAAAGCCATCAGATTGTGCTTGATACGCAGGTAAATTTCTCCGGTTATCTCCAGTGGAGAATGCTGAATCAAGGGGAAGTTCCGTATTAATGTCCCTGCAATAGAGTTTTCGATGGCCATCATACCTCCATCATACTTTGGTGATTCTACGATTAACTCATTGAAGGTAATTGCCGGCACCACATCAATTGGATCTTCATGATAATACCTTGCAGCAATCTCATGAAAAGCGCCTCGCACTCCTTGAATAACTATTTGTTTTTTCGCTGTATTCATAATTCATAAAAAAAGCCCCGCATGTCTGCGGAGCTTACTAAAGGTTTATCATTTATCTAACCAAATTAGTAATGGCTCCGCGGGGAAGTCCAAAAAAGAAATAAAAAAAATAATTTGCAAAATATGCTTGCATTGGTAAAACTTGGTTAGGTGATTTAATACTTCATATTAAAAAAGGAGCTTCACATAATGAAGCTCCTTTTTTATATTATTTCCAATAATAATCAGCAGCTTCACTTTGCGTCGCCGTAAAAGTAAAAGCTAAAAAAGAAATAATTATTATTGGTATTCATATTCATTTTTTAAATACTTACGCTACAAACCTAAGCCCTTTTATTTGGGAACGCAAACATTTTTAACATTTTTTACAAAAAATATTAGTTGCCTAAGCAATTGATTTTTAGGCAATAAAGTCCCTCTTCTTCTTTTAATGAATTGATTATGTGGCAATTTGATAAGCAATTAATGCAGCGACATAAGCAAGAATCATCATAGCAATAAATTGTATGATGGGCCATTTCCAGGTTCCTGTTTCTCTTTTGACGATTGCCAGTGTACTCATACACTGCATAGCAAAAGCATAAAACAAGAGTAAGGAAATACAAGTGGCTATATTAAATCGAACTTCGTTGGTTCCCGGAATATTTTCTGATCGCAATCGCTCGATTACTGTTCCTTCTTCTTCTGACCCAATACTGTAGATAGTTGAGATTGTACCCACAAAAACTTCTCGTGCTGCAAAGCTGGAGATGAGTGCTATTCCAATTTTCCAATCGTAGCCCAATGGTTCGATCACGGGTTCAATGACTTTCCCCATGTATCCCGCGTAACTATATTCAAGTCGTATGCTTGCTTCATCGATGCCTGTGGTGTTTTCTTGTGCTGTACTGATTTGTTCCTGGATAAAAGCTTCAGATTTCGGACTATGAGCAGCCAACACCCAAAGAATCATTGAGAAGACAAGAATTACTTTACCTGCTTCAAAGACAAATGCTTTTGTTTTGGTCCAGGTTTCCAGGAAAACATTTCGCCAATGTGGTAATCTATATCTTGGCAGTTCCATTATCCAAATACTAGTGGCCGATTCTTTATTAAACCTGGAAAGCACCCAGGATGCAATGAGCGAAGTGAAGGTTCCTAGCAGGTACATCCCTAGCAACATTAATCCTTTTACATTAAAAATCCAGACGTAGGCATCTTCCGGAAAAATAAGTGCTATCAAAATTGTATAAACCGGTAATCGAGCGCTACAGGTAATAAATGGTGTTACTAAAATTGCTGCCAGTCTTTCCTGTTCGCTTCTTATACGCTTCGTTGACATGATCGCAGGAATGGCACAAGCGAGTCCTGACATCAATGGAATCACACTAGTACCACTTAATCCAAAGCCTTTTAACCATTTGTCAGACAAATAGGAAATCCTTGATAAATATCCGGTACTTTCCAGAATCCCCAGAAGAATAAAAAGAATAGCAATTTGAGGAATGAATATAACTACTCCACCAATCCCCGGGATTAGACCATCCCCAATCAATCCGGCTAGCCATTCTGGCCTTAATGTATCATTGGCCCAAGTTGATAAAGCGCCAAAGATCTGGTCGATCAAATCCATCGGATATGCAGAAATCGAAAATAAGGCCTGAAAAACTAAAAACAGGACCAAAAGAAAAATCAAACTTCCCCAGATCGGATGAAGCAGAATTCGGTCCAACCTATCTGTTAACTCATCTTCTTTTGCCGTACTGGTTTCTGTTATGATATCGTGGAGGAAGTTCCCCAACTTAAGGTTTCTACTTTCCAGATCCTGCATCACTTCCGGAGGAGAAGCACTAGAAGGATTATTTAAATAGTCTTTAACGACAGAGGAGTATTGATTGACAAACTGATCTTCTTCAACTACTTCGTACTGCGTCCTAATGAATGCATTAGGTGTAGCAAACTTATCTTCTCGAAGGATTGGCTTGAGCTCATCCAGTCCATGCCCTTTACGAGCATTAAATAATAGCACCGGGCAGGCTATCTTATTTTGTAATTTACGGACATCAACCTTAACCCCTTTTTCTTTTAGCTCATCTTCAAAATTAATGAGCATCGCCATAGGAATCTGCAGATCCGCCAATTGGCTAAAAAGCACCAAATTACTTTGCAACTTTAGACCATCAGCCACAAAGAGGATTCGATCTTTAGAAGGGTCTGCTAAAAGGATTTGTTCGATTGCAATTTTCTCATCTATCCCGTCTGACCAAAGAGAGCTAAGCCCCGGAAGGTCAATAACTTCTTGTCCCTCAAAGAAACCTTCTTTTTTTTCTACGGTAACGCCATCATAATTCCCGGTTTTTTGCCGAGTTCCTGTAAGGATATTGAACAGACTGCTCTTCCCTACGTTGGGATTACCTACCAAAAGTACCCTTCCTGCCATCTTTTAAGGCTTGATGTTTTTGTTTATTTGACGATTATGCTCTTTTATTGGACCTCACTTAACAGGGTCACTTCTACGGATTTCACATCTTCCTTTCTAATCGCTACTCTCTTATCCTTTACCTGAACCAAGATCATATCTTGCCAACGATCGTTGCGCAGAATTTTGACCTGAGTCCCTCTAAATATACCATAAGCCATCAACACCTTATAAACAGATGTGTCAGAAGGTGCTTCTTCTAATATGATTAAAGAACCGCTAAGGACTTCAGAAAGTTTTGCCATTCAGATAAAGACTATATTGACTATAATATAAAAATGAGAAATACTTATATCTTTTTATTTATACTGAATCTAAATAAAAAGTACGCAAATATAAACTTAAATCAATAGGAAAGAAATGAGATGGGAATGAAAATTAGAATGGATAGCAGAATATAGCCAGATAGCATTTATGAAAGAAAAGGAGAGCCTAAAAGACTTAGTGCTCCCCTTCTTCTTTTTATTATATTAGATAACTTTATCCGCACAACTAGAGCTGGCAAAAGCATCAGGTTTTGCTTTGAACACAAAGCCCATCCCCAGGATATATCCCATTGCTTCCTTAAGCGCAGTATTAGATTGAAAATGCGGATCAGTGTTGATATCAGCGTGTACTTCCAGCGCAACATCATAAAGATCCAATAGGTCACATAGTGCATAAGCAATTTCAACAGATTTAGCGACTTCGGTGATCATTCGTTCACGAAGACTCATTTTATTTTCTCTCTTGTAATTACTAATAAACATAAATCCTCCCTTCTTTTCTCGAAGGAATACGATAACTGTTGCAAATTCAACAACTGTACCTCGCACCTGTGAATCTGTCCCAATGCAGACTTTTAGACTATGGCCTTGTTCTGTTTCACGGACGATAGCTTGCTCGACCGCATCTTTAATCGGTAAGGTGATTTTATCACCATTTAATCTTCTCCAGTTCATGATAAGCTCCTTTAGTTTCCCTAATTTAATGATTATGTGCTGGTTATCAACATTTTAAACAACATTTATCAAATATTTCATATTAGATTAATATTATTTCATTGATTACTTAACAATTTCATAGAATTGGATAGTTCCCTCAATCCAAGTTTACCTTGAATTAGGAGAAAACATTTACCTTGCAAAAAAATATACATTCATGAGATTACTTCAACTTAGTGTACTGCTCCTAATGGCTTTGAGCTGGATTACCTGTACCTCTCAAAACAGAAGCGGATCGAATCACCTTGCCAATGAAACCAGTCCCTATCTGCTTCAGCATGCTAATAATCCAGTCGATTGGCATCCCTGGGGAGAAGAGGCATTATCAAAGGCAAAAGCAGAAGACAAACTAATGATTATTTCTATTGGTTATTCTTCCTGTCACTGGTGCCATGTCATGGAGCATGAATCCTTCGAAGACACTACCGTTGCTGAAATCATGAATACCGCATTTCTCAACATTAAAGTTGACAGAGAGGAAAGACCGGATGTAGACGATGTTTATATGTCTGCCTGTCATCTGGCAACAGGAAACAGTTGTGGATGGCCCTTAAATGCAATTGCTTTGCCAGATGGACGACCGATTTGGGCAGGTACTTATTTCCCTAAGAAAAGATGGATTGAAATACTCAATTACTTTATAGAATTAAGGAAGAATGAACCAGAGAAGATAGAAGAATATGCCAAATCCCTATCCGGCGAAATTCAGAATATGGACCAGATCGACATCCCTGGGGAGGCAGCAGTCTTCGAGCAAAACAATCTGGATGAAATCAATGAAAAATTCCTAAAATCAATCGACTTTAAATTTGGTGGACGGAAAGGTGCTCCTAAGTTTCCTATGCCGAATAATTATCTTTACCTACTCGAACAAGCACATCGCGTCGGTCTCGAAACGGAAGAAGGGAAAAAGTTACTCGAAGCCGTCACCACCACTTTAGATAACATTGCCTACGGTGGAATCTATGATCACCTTGAAGGAGGTTTCGCCAGATACTCCACAGATAACAAATGGAAGGTTCCTCATTTTGAGAAAATGCTGTACGACAATGGGCAATTAATCAGCTTATACGCTCAGGCCTATCAGGTCACGCAAAATCCCCTTTACAAAGAAATAGTCGAACAGACTTTATCCTTTATTGAGCAGGACTGGCTCGATAAATCTGGCGGCTTTTACTCTTCATACGATGCGGATAGCGAAGGCGAAGAAGGCACCTTTTACATTTGGACCCTGGAAGAGATCGAAGCCTTGCTCAAGGATCAAACCATATTGGACCAATTTAAGCAGGTCTATAATATCACGAAAAGAGGCAACTGGGAAAAAGGGGAAAACATCCTTTATCAAACTTCTTCTTTAGCTGACATTGCCGACCAATTAAAAGTGGAAGAACCAGCGCTTAAATCGAATATAGAACAAGCAAAAACTATCCTCTTAAAGGAACGAAAAACACGAGAATACCCAGGGCTGGACGATAAAGTATTGACCAGCTGGAATGCATTATTATTGAGCGGCTATGTAGATGCCTATCGAGCCTTTGGCAACCCAAATTATCTTGAAAAGGCAAAAGGTATTGCTCAATTCATACTAGATAAACAACGTGGAGAGGGTTATCAATTAAACCGGAATTTCAAAGACGGCAGATCAAACATCAATGCCTTTTTGGATGATTACGCTTTAAGTATTCAGGCCTTCATCCAATTGTACGGAGTAACTTTTGAAGAGTCCTGGCTTAATCACGCACAGGGTTTTGCGGACTATACCCTTGAGCATTTTTACGACAAAGAAACGGGCTTGTTTTATTATACCTCTGCGCTTGATCCTCCGCTAATCGCTCGTAAAAAAGTATTGGCGGATAATGTTATCCCATCCTCCAATTCTATCATGGCAAGAGCCTTATTCGACCTGGGCACTTACCTGTACAAACCGGATTATAATGATAAAGCGGCAGCTATGCTATCCGCTCTTTTCCCTAAGATAAATGAAACGGATCAGCCTGGGTTTTACTCTAATTGGCTCCAGCTTTATCAGGATCTTTCAAAACCTCCGTATGAAGTGGCCATTGTCGGTGAAGATTACGAAAATCTCGCACAAGCACTGCGCAAAGAATATCTTCCAAACGCCCTTTTTCTCGGCGGAGCGTCAGAGGGTAAGCTAGAGTTACTTAAAGATAAACTTCAAGAGGGACGTACCATGGTTTATGTATGCCAGAATAAGGTTTGTAAGTTCCCGGTTGAGGAAGCAGAAAAAGCATTAGAACTCATTGAATAAAAGTACTTTAAGGTTTAATAGACAAGGTAACTAATACCGGAAAATGATCTGACAACTGCAGCCCTTTTTGAGTTAGTGGCGTTTCGATTGCATAAGCATCAACCGAGAGTTTATCTTTGGTAAGCAATACATAATCAATCCTTTTCGAAAAATCACCTTCCATTGCAAAACCATTGAAAGTTCCTTCCACAGGAATTTCTTTTTTATTCGAAAGGTGATGACTATCGCTGATAAACGACATAAGATTGGTATACAAAGGATCATTCGGGGCAAAATTAAAATCTCCCATCAGGACGACGGGATAAGAACGAGCGATATCAGAAATATGAGATTTTAAAAGATTGACGCTACCTGCTCTCGCAGCTTGCCCCTGATGATCAAAGTGAACGTTATGTACCGCAACTTGATTTCCTTTAGCATCTTCAAAAATTCCGTAAGTACAAACTCGTTTAATATTTGCATCCCAGCCTAAGGAAGGCTGCTCAGGAGTTTCTGATAACCAAAAAGTAGAATCGACTATTGGTCTCCAGGATGTCGTCCGATAAAAAATGGCAGAAAACTCTCCAGCTCTTTTTCCATCATCTCGCCCTACTCCAACATACTTGTAGTCTGTCAATTGCGCATCCAGATAATCCATTTGTTGAGGCAGTGCTTCTTGAACTCCAAGAAAATCCGGTTGATGTTTTTCGATGTACTTGATCATGTCCGCTTTTCGATGATGCCAATTATTTTCTTTATCTCCCTCGTGGTCTAGTCGGATATTATAGGACATCACCTCAAAACTTTGTTTTGAACAGGACATTGAAATTATCGTAACTAATAAAAAGCAGCCCCAATAAAGGATTCGAAACATTTCAATTCAGTTTATGCTTGAGTTAATTAAATGACAAAGTTTTCTTCGTCCATCACCTTCCCTTTATTGCAACGCAATATCCTTGCGGGGTAATTTTCAATAATGCGGTAATCATGTGTAGCAAACAAAACTGTAGAGTCATGCTCTGTCGCTAACTCCCTCAAAAGTCGCAGGATCTCATCAGCCGTATCCGGATCAAGGTTTCCGGTAGGTTCATCTGCAATAATCAATTCCGGGCGATTTAATAATGCTCTCGCAATCACAACGCGTTGTTGCTCTCCACCAGATAACTCATGTGGCATACTATTCTTCTTGTTCAGCAAGTCTACTTTGGCTAATATCCCGGCAATTCGTGTTTCCATATTCTTGCGATCTTTCCAGCCGGTTGCCTTCAAGACGAAGTTTAAGTTTTCGTGGACGGTACGATCAGCGAGTAAATTAAAATCCTGAAAGATAATACCCAGTTTCCTTCTGAGCTTAGGAATACTTCGGCGATTTAGGCTCTGCAAATCAAAATCTGCGACCTTTCCACGGCCGGATTTCAAGGGTAAATCGCCATATAAGGTCTTTAACAGACTACTTTTACCACTCCCGGTTTTTCCAATCAAATAGGCAAACTCCCCTTTTGATAAAGTAAAGTTTACATCTTCCAGCACTTTTATTTCTCCCTGAAAAATATTTACCTGTTTAAGATCAACGACCATATTTATGGATATTATTAAAATAGAATTTAGGCGAAAATAGCCATTTTGTAGAGAAGCATGGATTTCTCTCTGACAATTTCAATGTAATTATTTTGTAAAAGGACTTGGATTTCCTCACTTGACCGCTATTTTAGCGTAATTTTGTTAAACTAGCATGTTATATGCCTGTTATATACAAAGGCCGAAATAGATTGTTAGTTAAATAAGCTATTTCGTGTCATGCTTTTATTCTCATAACCGTTCAACAAAGAAAAGTTATGCAAAAAATTCATATCATCGGATTACTCATGATCGCCGCAGCAATCGGTGTGCTCATCACTATGATGGGAGACTTTACTCGATACGCTGATTTTGGCGAAGCCATTCAGACTGGAGCACGTGTAAAAGTCGTTGGCGTTTTGTCCAAAGACAAACCAATGGAGTATGATCCGCAAAAAGATCCAAATTATTTTTCCTTCTTTATGAAAGATGATGATGGTCTGGAACACAAAGTAGTACTCAAGCAAAGTAAGCCTCAAGACTTTGAAATGTCTGAGCAAATTGTTGTAACAGGTACTTATAAAGAGGATAGCTTCGTTGCCGATGATATTCTGCTTAAATGTCCTTCAAAGTATAAGGACGAAGAAATCTATTTAAAGAAAAAAGAGGAAAAGATTTAGTATAAGTCTTTATGGAATACATTGGCGAACATCTCCTACCTGGCCAAATAGGCCGCTTTCTAATTGTATTTAGTTTCATTGCCAGTATAGTGGCAACCGTTTCTTATTACTTCGGTACTCAGCGCAGAGCGCTTCCTGAAGCAAATGGATGGAAACGAATGGGCCGCTGGGCTTACAGCCTTCATGGCTTAAGTGTCTTTGGAATCATCGGAATTATTTTTTATGTCATGACACAACGGTACTATGAGTACCAATACGTCTGGGCTCATGTAAATGAAAACCTTCCCTATCGTTATATTGCTTCCGCATTTTGGGAAGGTCAGGAAGGTAGTTTTTTACTCTGGATGTTCTGGCATGTAGTCCTGGGATATATCCTAATCTGGAAAGCAAAAAAGTGGGAAAGTCCGGTAATGACCGTAATGGCTTCCGCCCAGGTTATTTTGGGTTCTATGATCCTCGGAGCCTACGTTGGTGCCGGAGATTGGGCCTTTAAAATAGGTAGTAATCCATTACTCCTTTTGAGGGACACGATGCAGGCACCTATTTTTTCGAACGCGGATTACCTAAGTTTGATAAAAGGAACTGGTCTCAATCCATTATTGCAGAATTATTGGATGACTATTCACCCTCCTACTCTATTTTTAGGCTTTGCGAGTACAATTATTCCTTTTGCCTACGCAGTCGCGGGTTATTGGACCAAAGAATACAAAGCATGGATAAAACCAGTAATGCCCTGGGCATTGTTCTCTGGAGCAATTCTAGGAACTGGAATCTTAATGGGTGGTGCATGGGCATATGAAGCACTTAGTTTTGGTGGGTACTGGGCTTGGGATCCCGTAGAGAATATGTCGTTAGTGCCATGGCTTTTATTAGTAGCAGGTATTCACACTAATCTAATTGCGAAAAGTACAGGTTATTCTATAAGGTCAACTTACTTGTTTTATGGACTTTGCTTTGTATTTATCGTTTACTCCACTTTCTTGACACGAAGTGGGATTTTAGGCGAAACCTCCGTCCATTCATTCACGGAAATGGGGCTGGAGAATCAACTACTCTTCCTGGTATTCTTTTATCTGGCGGTTACAGTTTATCAATTTGTTAAACATTATAAAAAGGTACCAGAGCCTGAAAAAGAAGAGGCTACTCCATCCAAAGAGTTTTGGATGTTTATCGGAAGCTTGGTGCTTTTATTTTCTTCGATTCTAATTACCGTTTCTACTTCCCTTCCGGTTTATAATAAAATTGCGGAACTATTCGATCCGATGCATGAGGCATTAACGATTAAAGATCCGGTAGAACATCATAATAATTTTCAGCTATGGATTGCGGTCCTGATTGGTTCTCTTTCCGGGATTGCTCAACTCCTGCGTTTCAAAGAACGTAACTGGAAAAGTTATCTCCGAAAGTTTAGCCTTCATGCTGGTGGTGCTTTTTTGCTCGCTGGGGTGCTGACGTACCTGACCACGCTGTGGTTAACGATAGTTGCATGGCAACATCTGCTCTTGTTGTTCACGGCAATATTTACGGTAGTAAGCAATCTTGACTATATCATTACTTTCCTCAGAGGAAATCTTAAAATAGCCGGTTCTGCTTTTGCTCATATTGGCTTTGGCTTGATGATCGTAGGCGCAATTGCATCCGGGCTCAACAAACAGCATATCTCTTCTAATCCTTTTGCTCAAAAGGAATTACTGGAAGAAAGCTTACTGGATAAGAATGTACTCCTTTTCAAAAATATGCCAATGTTTTTTAGCGGATATCGCGTCACCTATGCTGGTGATACACTCATTGGTAATGAGCGAATCTTTGATATCGATTATGAAAAGTTAGACGAAAAAGGTAATACCCTTGAAAAGTTTACTGTCCAACCTGTAGCATTATATAATAATGAGGTGACGAAAGTTGCAGCGTTTAATCCTTCTACCAAGCACTATCTACATAAGGATATCTTTACGCATATCGCTAATCTTCCTATGGTTGAAGCGGATATTGAGGCTCGCCATGCTATGGAAGACAGCCTTCAGTTCAAATCCTATCTGTCTGCGATCGGTGATACTATAGTTACAGAGAAGTACCTAGCGATTATTGAAGATATCAGTCGAAACCCGGAGCATCCGGAGTACGAATATGAAGAAGGAGATATTCCGATTGGGGTAAAAATGGTTTTCAAAAAGCCTGGCTTCGAAAAAGGCTGGCCCGCGGAGCCGATGCTTTTGTTAAGAAACAAACTGGTTTACAATTTCCCGACTCAGATTAATGACCTTGGAGTAAGAGTACAATTGACAGATAGAATATTCGAACAAGTATTTGATCTTGATCAAAATCTGAAGTATGAAGATTTCACCATTAAGCAAGGAGATGTCATTAACTATAATGGTGCTAAAATTCGGTTTACAAATTTCAACACTAATCCTAAAAAACCGGAATACAGTCCCAAAGAAGGTGATATTGTCGTTGGCGCTCAGTTGCAAATCGAAACTAAAGATGGGCAAACTTTTAGTGCCGAACCACTCTATTTGATACGGGATAGTCAGCCTTTTAATCTAAAGGATCAGATACCATCGATTGGTTTATACTTCAACTTCATTGAGATTAATCCTAAGGAAGAAACCGTTGTAATTAGTATTGCCCAGGCTTCTGAAGATGCGCAGAATATTGAACTGGAGATTACGGAGGATGCATTGCGCTCTGATTATGTAGTCCTTGAGTCCATTATTTTCCCAGGTATTAATTTCTTTTGGTTGGGTTCTGTGATGATGATGCTGGGAATGGCGGTTAGTATGTTTCTTCGGAGGAAGTAATGCTGGGAGAGGTTCAGTGAGAGGGTTAGT
>JAHDHW010000080.1 GCA_020631105.1 Saprospiraceae bacterium
AACAACAGTCACTTCAATGTAGAAGCATCCACTGATGGTCGTAATTTTGAGAAAATTGGAAACGTTGAAGGAGCAGGCTGGAGTAACGAATCATTAAGCTATGAGTTTATGGATGAGTCACCGGAGCGGGGAGTTAATTATTATCGTCTAGCGCAGGTAGACTTTGATGGGACGATTAGTTATTCAGAGATTGTAAGTGTGGAGTTTGACAAATTGGGGGGAGCAGAAGTATTTCCTAATCCAGCGCTTGATTTTGTGAATGTTAGCTTCGGAGAAGCGTTTACGGGAACTTTGGATTTGTATGACCTCCAGGGACGATTGGTTCAGCGCTACGATTTGGAGGGACAAGAGCAAAAAGAAATAATACTTTCAGATTATACCGCTGGCATTTACTTGTTAAGGTTAATTGACCAGAATGGACAACTGATCAACAGTCAAAAGCTGATTAAGCGATAAGTAAAAAAATATGGTGATGTGGAAGCAAATGACCACATCACCATATTTTAATTCTTGTATAGATATTTTACCTCATCTGAATCACCTCATCCGCGTCATCCGGAATATGCATATTCCCTAGGTTAAGAGAATACTTTCCATCTGCATCTTTGCTTTTCCAGGAAGGATTATCTTCTGCAAAATCGGCATACTGCATACTACGATGTGGTTCTATACTCGCGGCATTGAAAAAACAATCCTTGAAATATTTGATCTCTGACTGAGCAGAAAGCCCACTAGGTACTACTTCCAGTTGTGCTAACAGGGCATCAATGCCAATTCGACGAATATGCGGATTACCTTCGAATAGAATATTCTTCTGAATCACTTTTCCGGGGACTACACAATCAACCTCTACTTTACTATTCGCCGGGATAACACAATTGATCTCATAATTAATCGTAGTAAGGTGATCCTGGAAAGGGCCTTTTACGAGAAAACTACTGTTCAAAACGACAATGTCTTTGCTTGTCGGATTAGTATAAGTACTCTTGAACGAAAAGGTTTTTACAATTCGCTTACTATTGGCTTGTTTACGTGCAAAACCAACGCCTTCGACTTGCACAGATTGAACAATCTCGCTCTTTGTTGCATTATCAGTTAAACTAATATTAGCCGGAAATCCGTTTTGTTGAAAAGAATTTGCCAGTTCAAGGATTTCACGATAGCTTTTACCTTCGATCGTATAGTTCAGGTAATCTCGTTGACGAAGCACTGCGTAATTGATGAGGAACAAATCTGCGTCACTTACATCTTCAGCACGTAATAGTTTCTCGTAATCCAGGTTTTCGTAAAACTGATATTGGAATTTTTTATCTAATATGCTCGCTGAGTTGCAGCCAAAGCAGGTAATTAAAACAGTAATAAATAGTAGATTTTTCATGGCGCAAAACTATAAAATCCTTAGCATTAAGCCTTTGAAATTGGCATTTTATTTTAGGAACACTTTAATTAACGCTTAATTCTCTAAATTAGCGTTTCAAATAAGAATGACATGTTAAAACAAGGTCAAAGAGTCAAAGATCGGTTTGAGTTTAAGCAGTTTACCATTGAGCAAGATCAATGTACTATGAAAGTAGGTACTGATGGTATTTTACTAGGAGCTTGGGCGGATATTGAGCAAAGCGATAAAGTATTAGATATTGGAACAGGGACAGGATTAATAAGCCTAATGCTAGCTCAAAGAGCAGAAAATGCAGTGGTACATTCTGTTGAGATTGATGAAAATGCGTGTGAACAGGCCCAAAGTAATTTTGAAAATTCTCCGTTTGCTGCACGTTTGACGGCTTTTAATGATCCTATTCAGGATTATGCAAGTATTAGTCGGGAATCCTATGATTTGATTGTAAGTAATCCACCATTTTTTTCTGGAGGGACGTTTTCAGCGAACCAAAGTAGGAATGATGTTCGACATACTGTCAAGTTACCTAATGGTGATTTGCTGTCAAGTGCACGGCGATTATTAAAACAGGATGGGCGATTTTGTGTGGTCTTGCCCTTAATTGAAGGCCTGAGATTTAAGGAAAGAGCTATAACCTATGGTTTGCATTGTACCAAACTTACGGAGGTTATTCCAAAGGCAGGGAAAGCCCCTAATCGGGTACTGATGCAATTTGAAAAGCAGGACAATGGTTTAGAGGAGAATTCAATGATGGTTTGGGAAGATGTTAATCAATACACGGATACTTTTGTAGGACTGACTAAGGATTTTTATTTATTTCTCTGAGGTTTTCCCGAAAACTTTCGGGAAATCTCTGATAAGATTAGCCTCTTAAAAAGGTAAAGGCCAATACTCATTAGAGTATTGGCCTTTGTTTTTTTTGGGTTTAGGACAGTAATAAAAAAGGAAACGTTCTAATTCGTTTCCTCTTTCCTAAATACTAATCTTTAAGCGTTGGCACTTGAAGTAATTTTTGAATCTTCTATCATTCTTCGAGCCATGTCAAGAATAGTAGTGTCCTTCAAACTTACGATACCGCCTTCGGGACCTGGCTGAACATGCTTACCGGTAAGACCTCCGTTCTGATATTTGCTTGCGCCGAAATAGTTTCTGACGGTTTGCGGTTCAATTTGGAGCTCCTCGGCAATCTTATTGATGCTGCCAGTTGGTAGGAGGTGTTTGATGTGCCGTAATTCTCTGAAGGTAATGTTCATAAAAGGTAATAATTTAGTATGATTAGGAAATGAAGTGAGGGTTAAATAAAATATCTTATCGGAAATTTAGAAAATTTAAAACTATTATCAAAGTATTAAGGTGTTAAAATTAGATTTTGTTCTGAGAAAACTAACTTTTAAAGAATAAAATTTTTACAAAGTTAAAGATCAAATAATTAGAATTCAAATTATTTACTAATTAAAATTGAATATTATGTGAAAGCACATGATAATCAATTAGTTGTAAAGTATATTATTCGGATTTTATTCTGAAAGCAGCATCTTCAATTTTTGATGGTAGGAGGCAAAAGTATTAATGTTTCCATGCTCTGCACCTTGAATAGAAGTCAATGTTTCTGCAGGTTTTGCAGTCTTTTTAGCGAGTTGGACTGCATGACTATGTGGCGTAAGTTGATCATTGGTTGCAGCAAAGATATGAACCGGACATTTTATCGATTCTATTTTCTCCAAATTGTTAAAATGAAACTTCAGGAGCCATTTTGTCGGCAGAAATGGAAGCGTTTTAGAAGCCATTGCTGTAATGCTGGTATAGGGTGTTTCGAGGATAAGCATTTTTGCTGATACTTTGGTGGCTAGCTCAGTAGCAACCCCTGTACCAAGTGACCTTCCGTACAAAATAATGTCTTTGGCCGCCCAATCTTTTAATACTTCCTCATAAATAAGCTGCGCATCTTTATGGATATTTTCCTCACTTAATGATCCTTCACTTTTTCCGTAAGAGCGATAGTCAGGCATAATGACTTCGTATCCAAGATCGGTAAAATCTTTGGCAGCATGCCCCCAGTCATCTAAAGCTCCGGAATTGCCGTGAAAATAGATAATCATACCTTTTGGAGCACTAACCTGAAAGTGTAAGGCATGCAATTGGCCCTCATCCATCTCATAGAATTTTTCTGAAATATTATCAAACTCAGAGAAATTATAACTTGGAGGTAAAGTAGTGGGATGAAAAATAAATCGGTCTTGTATGAAATAAAGCAATATGCAGATGACTACATAGACAACAGGGATAGCAACTAGTAAGGTCTTCATTAATAGATGATATGGGCTTGATGTGCCTTAAAGGTACTAAAATCTTGCCCCGAAATAAGCCAATAAGCGTTTTGTCGCCAACGGACTAGTAATTCTGTTTAGCTTTAAGGATTTATAAAATATATGGCCTATATTTCTCCCATTAAATGATAGAAGCTTGATTGATAGGCTTTAACCTATCCTGTGTTCTTACAATTTGTGGTTTCCAATAAATAGTGGTATTTTTAAGCTGCAATTCCGACGATGAATACCCACTAATTTTCAAAGCTTCTCAATTTTAACACCCCTCCATTTTCCCATGAAGGCCTACAATCACTTGATTGAGGTGCTATTGTGTTATTGAACAAAAACAAAACAAAGACTGAACATGCGGACTTTTACGCTGCTTCTTATACTATTCTGTAGTGCATTGAACCTTTCTGCGCAGGAATTTCCGATGGATGGAACGCCTATCACCACCTGTTCAGGATTCTTTACGGATAGTGGAGGGAATAATGGAGACTATCAAGCCAATGAAAATTATACAACTACCATCTGCTCCGATGGATCAACAGGGACGCATATAAAGCTGATCTTTTCTGCACCCGGAATTACAGATGGTGATCAGTTATGCTTTTTTGATGGAACGGATGTCACCGCACCGGCTTTGAGTTGTCATACTGATTTTTCACCTAATTCTCCCTTCATTATACAAGCTACTGCTGCGAATACAAGTGGATGCCTTACGGTTACTTTTAACTCTACTAGCGCGGGTACAGGACCAGGCTGGAGTTCGATTATTGAGTGTATAGCAGCTTGTCAAACCATTGTTGCTACACTTGCTTCAACTACTCCTGATGTTTTTCCGGCGGATACCGGATATATAGATATTTGCCCTGGTGATCGTGTTTTTTTTACTGCAACAGGGGAATATCCACAAGATGGGATTGTTTACAATCATTCGGATAATACTTCAAGCTTTACCTGGAATTTTGGAGATGGGACGGTTGCTTTAGGACCGACAACATCGCATGTGTTTACTGAGCCAGGAGGATATACTGTTCAGGTTTTGATAGAGGATCAATTTGGCTGCACAAGCACTAATTTTATTTCTCAACGAATCAGGGTTTCTACTTATCCTGATTTTGAATTGGCAGGCGTTCCCTCAGAAGGAATTTGTGCCGGAGATACCGTTGAGCTTAATGCCTTTGTAAATACCCTGGATTCTAACTTTAATTTATCCGTACAACCGACAGAAGGGTCTTTTGTACAATTAGGTGCACTGTCTGATACATTATTATTACCAGATGGTACCGGATCTTCTTATCAAACCAGTATTGGGTTTACACAATTTTCCCCTGGGGCGGTACTAACAGATCCGGAAGATATCATTGAAGTCTCTCTTTTCCTTGAACACAGCTATGGAGGAGACTTAGATATAGAATTGATCTGTCCGAACGGACAATCAATTTATATGTTAGATTACCCCTCAGGTGTTGGGTCAACTAACTTTGGAGAACCCTGGGCAACTGGAGCTATTGACGGAATGTCAGCAGACTTAACACCCGGTGTACCTTACGAATATACCTTTGTTTATGATAATGCTGATTACGGAACCTTGCCTTCTGTAGCGAATGATTTTAATTATACCTACACAACTGTGAATAGCCTCTATGGGAATGGTTCCTTTACTTATTCGGATAATTATTTTCCGGAAGGTTCTTATTTACCAATGGAGACATTCGACGGATTGGTTGGCTGTCCTCTTAATGGAGAATGGACCATTCGGGTCCAGGACAATTTAGGATTGGACAATGGGTGGTTATTCCGATGGGAGATTGGTTTTGATCCTTCCTTGTATCCGGTAATTGAAACGTTTCAACCTAATTTAATTGACTGGGCCTGGGATAATAATTCTTCGATAGATTTTTATTCACCAGACTCTATTTCAGCAATTTTAAGTAACGCGGGATCTACTAATTTTACTTTTACGGTCAATGATGATTTTGGCTGTAGCTTCGATACCACCGTTATTGTAACGGCATTGCCGCCTACTCACCCAGATTGTTTTAGTTGTGAAACTACAATTGCGACCATTCCAGATACTATTATTTGTAATGGAGATGCGGCGACGCTATCTGGTTCGGATGGTATACCGCTTAGTGATTTAGAAATAACCTTCGGCGCAAGCTCAGGAACTGAATTCGATGGAAGTAACTTCCCTCCGGGCAATCCAATTGTTTCTGATATCAATGTTGAATATGTAAATCCGGCTACCTTAACAGATCCACTCGCACAAATTGCTTCTGTGTGTTTGAATATTGAGCATAATTTTGATGCAGATGTAGAGATTCGATTACGTGCACCTAATGGAGCGACCATAGAACTTTCAACGGACAATGGTGGAAGTGGAGATGATTATACCAATACTTGTTTTTCCCCAAGTGCAACGAACCCGATTACTGGAGGCAGCCCGCCTTTTACAGGATCATGGATTCCGGAAGGAGATTGGAACGACTTAGTCGGAAGCCCAATTACGGGTAATTGGACTTTACTAGTCGCTGATGACCAGAATGGCTTTGGAGGCGAGTTTATAGATTGGTCCATTACTTTTAATTCTACTAATGAAGTGACCTATAATTGGTCTTCATCCGGGACACTTTCTTGTAATAATTGTCCTGACCCAGAAGCTACTCCAACGGTTACTACGGACTATATTCTAAATGCAATTGATGCTTATGGTTGTACAATCTCTGATACAGTAACGGTAACGGTTGCCAATGGATTTGATGCCCCTATCCTAAATTGTAGTAATTCAGATGGAGGCATGCTGACAGTTGACTGGTTACCGGTCACCGGAGCTAACTCTTATGAGGTAAGTCTTGATGGAGGGATGACCTGGATGCCGGCATCTGGCATGCTATCGCATACTATCCCTGGTTTATCAGATGGAGACATCATTGATATATTAGTACAGGTAGATACCTCAGGTATATTATGTCCAATAGAAACTGGCAGTATTCAGTGTACCTATTCTGATCCTTGTCTGTTTGATTTATCGATTTCTATTGCAAATACTTCTCCTCCAAGTTGTTGGAATAATTCGGATGGTGTAATAACGCTTGACGTAGCCAATCCGGTAAATCCGATGAACTATAGTTTGGATGGCACTAGTAATTCATTGACACCAAGTTTTAGCGGAGTTGCGGCGGGAGATCATGTCATATATGTAGTGGATGGTATAGGCTGTTTAGATTCCATTTCCTTTAATCTAACTGCGCCGGATTCTATCGAGTTGGCATTTGTACCGACCGATGCAAGTTGTTTTGGTGAATGCTCCGGCGAAGCGACCGTTTCAGCGGTCGGAGGATCAGGGAATATAAATTATTCCTGGATGGATGGCGCAGGGACAACTGTAGCAACTGCTACTAACCTTTGTGCCGGAACGTATTCGGTTATAGCAACGGATGCGAATGGCTGTACCAATGTAGATAGTGTTGCTTTGGGGGAAGCTCCAGAACTTAATATTACAAGTATAATTCCAAGTGATGTTGCTTGCTTTGGCGAGTCTACCGGTTCCATTGATATTGATGTTGAAGGTGGAACTGCTCCGTATAGTTACCAATGGAACGATCCGGTAAATCAAATCACTGAACCGGCGACTGATCTTCCACAAGGGACATTTACCGTCGTCGTAACAGACGATAATGGCTGTACCGCAGTCGACAGTGCAGCAGTCGCCCAACCAGATTCTGCCTTAAATGTCACTGTTTTGCAAACCCTTGTCGGATGCGCGGATGCGCAGGAAGGAGAAGCTGAAGTTGTAGCAACTGGTGGTACGATGGGCTATTCTTACGAATGGAATACGGGGGCGTTTTCAAATGCAATAAGTGGCCTTGATGATATAGATTACATGGTTACCGTTACGGATGCGAATGGCTGTATGGAAGAGGGTAGTATCCTGATCGATGAATTATTACCTATCGTGGTAAATCTTTCTGGAGAGGATCCTACTTGTTTTGAAGGAACAGATGGTACAGTGATGATTGACACGGTCTTTGGAGGAGCAGGGAATTATACTTACGAATGGAATAATGGTACACTTGCTCCGGATAGTATTTTAACTTCATTAGAAGCAGATGATTATAATTTATTGGTAACTGATGAGCAAGGTTGTGAAACGACCAGCTCGTTTACTTTGAATGAACCGGAAGAAATTATCTTAATTACGGATTTAAGCCTGCCTTCCTGTAGCGGATTTAATGATGGGACTGCAACTGTTGTAAATGTACTTGGTGGTACTCCTAACTACACTTATCTATGGGATAATAATGCAGGGAATCAGACCTCAGCAATGGCCATGACATTAGCTAGCGGAAGTTATTCCGTGACGGTCACTGATGCGAATGGCTGTACAGGGGAGACAGAGATCAATATCGAAGATCCGGCGACTTTACAATTATCCTTTGAAGTGGATGATATAGATTGCCCCGGAGAAAACGGTGGCTCTATCAGAGCGATAATCAATGGAGGGACTCCGGTGTATACTTATAATTGGGACAATGGTGCTACGACAGCCATGATCGATAGTGTTGGATCTGGTGAATATTTCGTAACAGTCATCGACGCCAGTGGTTGCTTTATTGCAGAATCGGTAAATGTAGAAAGCCCTGAACCCTTAGTTGGGAATTTAGAAGTTAATGATGTGACTTGTTTTGGTAATGATGACGGATTAATTACGGTGAATATGACCGGAGGAACACCTCCATATCAATATGCTATGGAAGATGAAGAATTGAGCTCGACTAATACTATGATTCGTCTTCTGCCAGGTAGCTATGAAATCTTTGTCCAGGATGCGCAAGGTTGTACCTGGTCGGATGAGGCAGTAGTGAATGAACCGGCAGAGTTTCAGGTCAATGCAGGTCCTGATGAGGTGACTATAATCCTGGGGGATAGTATTCAGTTAATCCCTGGTCAAACCAATAGTGCCGGATTCGTTAATTATGAATGGATAGAGCCTTACCCTGATGCGTATAGCTGTGTTCCTGTTTTTTTGAATCAATGTGATCGTCCTTTTGTCGGACCTTATAATACAACCACTTTTGAACTGTATGGAATTGATGCTAATGGTTGTGAATCAACCGATGAGATTACTGTGAGAGTCAGAAAATTAAGAGATGTATTTGTCGCAACAGGATTTACGCCAGATGGTGATGGGACCAATGATTTATTGATGTTGCACGGACCAGAGAACGTTTGGGTTTTACAATTCAGTGTATTTGACCGTTGGGGGAATAAGGTCTATGATTACCAGGCTCCCGATGAAACTATAGATGAAGAAAGTATTGTCGTTAATGATCCCACTTTTGGCTGGGACGGAAATTTCCGAGAAGAACCAATGGGCTCGGGAGTTTATGTCTGGTACGCGGAAGTAATTTATCTCGATGGATATAGACAGATTTTTAAAGGCAATACGACATTAATTCGATAAATCCGGTTTGATAAGGTATAATATGCTAATTTCCCTAACCGTAAACAAAAGTCATATGCAGCAACGTTTTACATTTTTCTTTGGCTTATTATTTTTTATGCTTGGAGTTGCACCTCAGAAAGCGGAGGCACAAGATCCTCGCTTTACGCAATTCTATGCAGCCCCTTCGCAGCTTAATCCGGCCATGACCGGAGTATTTGAAGGACGTTGGCGTTTTCATGCAAACTATCGTGATCAGTGGGGGAGTATCCTGGAGTCAAATCCATTCCGTACGCTTGCTGCCGGTTTTGATATGCGGTATAATGTAACGGGTGATGATTATCTTGGAGTAGGGGTGAGTGCATTAAGAGATGAAGGTGGGACATCGCATTTCAATATTAACCGTGGCAAAGTGTCTGCTTCTTATATGAAACATATAGCAGGTGGAGCCTATCGAAGTGATGAACAGTATTTAATTGCCGGAGGTTCTTTCGGTGTTGGTCAAAATACTCTGGATAATAGACTTTGGTATTCGCAGGAATTTAATTACACCTTTGGCCTGCCTGATCCGGCAAACTTAAGCTCTGGAGAATCCTTTGAAGGAATGGAGACCTTAAGCTCTGAGGTTTATATGGATGTCAGTGCTGGACTAATGTACTACGCACTTTTTGGTGATAACAAAAGCTTTTATGGTGGCTTAGCCATGAACCATCTTAATGCACCTAATGTATCCTTACTTCCCGGTATGAAGGAGGAGTTATATGCTCGTTGGGTTCTACATGCTGGAGGGGAGCTTCCGGTCTCAAACGAACTTAGCTTGATGCCTGCCATTCAATTAATGAGACAGGGGCCATCATTCGAAACGACCTTTGGAAATAACTTCAGGTATACAAATCATGACTGGCGAGAATTAGCTATTCGTATAGGCCTATGGGCGCGGGTTTCAAAAACTGTAACAGGTTCTCATATGGATGCCTTGATTGCAACAGCCATTTTGGAAATGGAAAGATGGAATCTGGGGATTAGTTATGATATGACTACCAGTTCTTTAAACAATGCGAATAATTCGCGGGGAGCGCTGGAGCTTTCTCTTATTTATTTCCATCCTGCAAAAGGCAGAGTTAAAGTGAACTGTCCGAAGTTCTAAATTTACGAAGTTTAGAATCAATATAATTTAAGCCTTTAGCTTAAAGGTGAAATGCCGAATTTCTAAAATGGAAATTCGGCATTTTGCTTTTAACTATTCCTTAATATTTGTCTGCCCAACCGGGTATGCATAAGCTCCGTGTATAAAATAAAAAGGTGTATGATAAGAATTCTCCAATTTTCTAACATCAAATTTAAGCTTATGAAAACGTACCAATTTTTGTTCGGATTATTATTCCTTTCTATTTTAGTAGTGAGTTGTAGTAAAGATGATGATGTACTTGAGTTTCCAGATAATATCGAAGGCGTCTGGAGTGTAGTTGAAAAAAGCGGAGGCTTTGCAGGAGTGAATTGTGGCTATGAAAAAGGATGGGTTACCTTTGATTTTTCAAAGAAAAAAGTGGAGATCGGCATTACAGAATTTGTTACAACCGGACTGTGTGAGATCGGTATTCAGGAAGGGACATTTGATTATCGTTTTAAGGAAAAGAATGGAGATCACTTTTTATTGATTGACGGGGTTGAGTGGGGGTTGATCGAGGAAGCGGATGGTCTGATCACCGTCGATGGGAATATAAAAACATCAGGAAACGGGGCTGACTTTTTTGTGTATACCTTACAGCAATAAGCATTAAAGATTTTCCATAAAAAAACCAGCAGCTCTTAAAGAGAACTACTGGTTTTGACATAACACCAAATTTATTTTTTAGCGTAGTTCCATTGTTCGTTTTGGAACTACGCTTTTTTGTAAACTGATTACTTCGCTGCTTTTACTCTTTGGATAAAAGCATTTGCGGTACCTTGCCCAACTAGTTGGATTTCATAATACTCATCACCGGATAATTTAATGGATCTATCCTTTTTCTTCAGATTCTCAACCATGTCATTATATTTCTGGTTATTAGATACTGTATTTAGAATACCATCTTTATATCCGAAGAAATAGAAGGTGCCGGAAGGCGCCTGAATATAAATGTATACACGGTTGTCACCGTTGGTCATTACCTTGAATTCAATATGCGTTTCGAAAATGCGGTTTAGCATTTGCTTGTTGAAGCTGATCAATCCGAGGTTTGAACGTGTTGTTACAAAGGATTGATAATCGGGGACCCACTTCAGAGGCAGTTGATCAAAGAATAATAAGTATTCATGTTGTTCCTTAGGGATGTCCATGTAGCCCATGCCCATGATATTGGAAAGTTGAGTTGAGCGAGTTTTGGTATCCGTAATCATTTCTGAAAGTGCCTGCTCATAAAACTCGTGCGGGCGATAACCAATGATCGAGGCATCAAAAGAACTTGCCATCAGGTCGTTTGTGATATAAGACAATAAATCTTTTGGCAGATGGAAGTTGATGCCGGCCATAGTTAAAATTTCCTGGCTGGCTTGTCCTTCAATCACAGAAGTTTTCATTTGACCGCCCGCTGTGATATTTACCATCTCATCTTCTACTGGACCGAGATTGAATTTGCCTTCTAATAGTAATGATCCATCTTTATCATTATACGAAACTAAATTACCGTAGTCGACACCTGAAGTAATTCTAAGGGAATCTCCGATGTAAAATTTATCCGTGCTGTATTTATATTTTAGAAGCCCTTTAGTTTCAAAAATTGGACGATCTCTTCCAAACTTTAAAGGCTGCATGACTACTGGATATAGATTTAAATCTTCCCGGCTTAGGTAAAGCCCTGTGTAGATTTTGTCTCCATACTCATTGCGTGGTACATCATATCGAATTTCAAAATTCTTTTTGTCTGCTTCACAATCGATAGAAAACCAGGTTGGATCTTTCAGGTGCTGAACATCCAGCTTTGCAAAACCTTTGAACTGTAACTCTTCTTTACTGGCATCCAATTCTATTGCTCCGTTGTATTTGATACGATGGTCTATATAAAATTGATCTTCGCGAGCTACATTTCCTGATGCTCGGGTCATTGATTTCTTTTCGCTACGTTTTCCTTTACCTACCCGAGTCCCAATAATTTTTGGAAAGAAAATTTCCTGTTCGCGTTTACCAACGTTGTATTCATAATATCCGCTGGCAGTATATTCTTTCTTGCCTTTGATATTGACAGTAGCTTTGTTAATGATGTGGTACTTGTTTTCAGTATTGGCGGTAATCTTGGCATTTTCCAAAGTAGTAATAACTCCTCCAGGCTGAATTTCCATTGCTCCCTGATCAGGGTAAACCAATGCATCAGAAGTTTGGACAGAAGGCACACCACCTAATTGAAGTTGATTTGATTTTAAATCATATAAAGCTGTTTTGCCCTGAAAGAATAAAGAATCCTGATCTTCATGAATAGATAAGAAATCTCCAAACTGGTTTTCTTTGGCCTTAAAGGTAATTGTCTCATTAGCCATGTCCCAGTCGTATTCATTCATACTGGTTTGGTACTTATTATAAGGAAGAGTAGTTACTGTATTTTCTTTATTTGCTTTTACATATCCGATTTGTGCATCAAAGTCTAATTTTGCAAAAACGTTCTTAGTGTCTAATGCCAGGTGATCAACACCAGAAGCCTTGATCTGAAGATCCGCGGTATCCGATTCTGCGGAGAAAGCACCAAAGGAAATCAGGTTGGCACTTAAGACTCCTCGATTTGAGTTGAATGTTCCGCGCCCTTTTATGCCATCCGGGGTAAGGATCAGTAGATTTTCGAGTGTATAACCTGGCTCCTGAAACATTTCAAAAGGTTTCTCTTCTGATTGGATGTACATACTGTCGAGGTAAGGTTTCCAATTTATAGCAACATCATAACCTTTAACCTCAGGCACTTTTACGGAACCATTACGATCTTCGCTTACATCAAAGTTTTGTGCACTAGTCAGTAATTGTTGTGGTTTGAAGGTGATCTCTTCTGCATCTACCGATGCCCATTTGTAGGTAACATTTCCTTTACCAAATAAACCTTTATTACTTAGGCTCATCTCTCCGGTAAAATGACCTTTGCTTTGGTAAAGCGGGTAACCTTCAGCAGGAGAGTTATGGACAAAACCAAGCGATTTATCTTCTTGCAATAAAAGGGTTTCTTCTATGTCAGGAAAAATGAATGCAGACCTGAGCGTTCCTTTAAAGTCGATATCATCCTGAATTTCTTTATCCATATCCTTAAGAAAGAAAGGCTTCAGCTCAAAAAAGAAAGAATCTCGATGATAACAACCATTAAGTGTTTTCTTAGCATCATAATAAACGTATGAAGGTCCGTTGCTATTGAAGATAGGAAACATGTCCAGTTTGCTGGTTCCTGATTTATTTTCTGGTGCATCCATGATCAGGATACCGGAGAGATATTCTAAGCGGGATTCCATGGCATAAGCAACAGCATTACCTTCTTTATCAGTTTTACCTGAAGGTAGGTAAAGGTCCATAAAGCGAACAGAGTCCATTTGTACCTCAAAATTGTCGTAATCGAAATGATAACCGCGCCCCATGAAAAGGCCATAGCCAGCGAAGAGGTCACCGTCCCATTCAAGATCACAATCTTCATTGATTACGACCTGATTTCCGGTCGGGATAGCGGCAATCTTATGTTCTTTACTGAATTCAAAATGCTCGATTCCGTTTACGATCATTTCGTTATTCTCCAGATTTAGGATACCATTGGTTTCTTCACTAACAGAGACCAGTTTAATATTATCGAAGTCTGTTTTTTGGCGAGAAGCATTTGAATAGTGGATGATTTTTTCCTGAATATAGATTTTGTTTTTTTCCTTATCATAAACAATAAATCCATCCTCGGTCAAGTCGTATAATAGACCTTGAATGTTTTTAGCGTTGAAACGAGTATTTAACTTTTTAGCGTAATAGTCTGCGTCAATAATTCTGGTTTTATCTTTTTCTGAAAGAATATGTAATACAGCGATTGGATTGTAATCTGCGAGGTTTTGGTACCTTCGGAATTCTTTGTCGCTGTAGTAATTTAGAGAAGTGAAGTTGACTCGCTTATTAGCATTAATGAAGTCAGGTACTTTTTTACCAAATTCAACTAGTTGTGTATTAATGTCCCAGTCAATTCGGTCGATATCCATATTCATGTTATGATAAGAGCTAAAGTAAGGATATCGATCTCTGCCTGATTCTCCGCGAAATAGAGAAACCATGCCGGATTCTACTTCAAAACGTAAATTAGAAGAAGGGTGCATTATGGAATCTTGTCCGATAAATAAGCAGGTGTTAATGCTTTCTCCAACGATGTTTTCGTTTTTTCGAATGATAAAAACTTCAGAAGTACAGTTAATCGCCAGTTGGTTTTCATTATTATAAATCTGAAGGTTTGCAGGTTGTTGTTTTGTACCTACTGCATAAACACTAGAACCTTCTAGTCTGAAGCCTCCTTTGAACTTTACCCCTTTGATTATTTCGTTTATTGCTATGGTATTGTCCGATGAAACGAAACGAGGGTAAGTTGGTTCTTTAGAGATTAAGATTTTGTCTTCGAAAGTACCGGCAACATCTTGCGAGAAAAACTTAGGGTAATGAAGGGTAGCTTTTGAAGCAGTATAAGCGCCCTTTTTTGTATTAATGGTATATTCCTGCAATTCAGCATATACATCAGAAAGCTCAGCGCGCTCCCAGCTTACCTTTCCTCCTGCTCCTTTCCATTCCAGGCTGAGTGGGAAATAAACCCCTGAAGTTCCTTCAATGTCAATCAATTCTTCTTTTCGGGTACAGACCAAATCTAGCTGCTCAATTTTGATAGAAGGGAGGCCATCAAGGGACTCAATATTATAGTCTTCTGTGACAACTAACCAAGTCACCCCTTTTTCAGAGAAACGAAGTGCTCCTCTATCGAAAAAGAAAAAAGAAAACTCAAGGAAGGACTTGTAGTTATTGAATTTGCGGCTTTCGATATGGTCGATCATTGAATTGGCGACTTGATGCCACTGTTTGAAGTGTTTTTCGCCGTTTAGACCTTTTTTAATGATCGTAATGGTCTTAATATAAATGCTGAAGAATGGCTTTGCTGCCATCTTTTTCTCTAACATCCGATTGCTGAGTTCAATAATTTGTAACTCTTCATTAGCGGAGTAGGATTTACTTCGGAATTTTACCTCAAACTCTTTAAAGATGGGTTCCATCTCTTCTTTATGACTGGCAGTCATATACGCTTCGAGCTCTTGCAGGAACTCATCCGCATTACTGGAAAACTTTTCCAGGTCAATTTTAGCGAATGACAGGCATGGCAATATAATGCCCAATAGTAGGGGGAGTATAAATTTGGTGTTCATAACATCTGCGGTTTGTAAGATTTTCAGTTTTATGTAAGAAATCGTGTGTTTTGGTTATTTATAGTTAATACCTACATCGCTGCTACAGCGAAGTAGTCACAGATGAGCACAATCCATTTATAGATTGGCTAATTCAAAATCCCATTTCAGGGGCGAAAATCGGTTTTGGAAAATCTAGTCGGTTACAGGTGTTGTTGTAATCTCAAAAACAGGTAAGAATAATATACTTTGAAACTGTTTTTGGTTTGGAGGGAATTAGTTCTTGTAAGACGTTTAGATTACAACGGTTAATGCTTTAAGGTCTCGATTAAGTATTATAATAAAAGTGTTAAACGAAAAAGAAGCCCTTTTTGTAAATAATAGACTTATTAATCAAATGTGAACAAGTACTCTATAATCGAAACCTTTTCTTAAATATAGTACGAAACAAAATTACAAATTCCATTTCACTTAGGATATACCCTGTTTAGGGTAGGAGTAAATTGGAGCGTCTACCTTGTTTATGGTATTTTTCATAAATAATGGGTTAATATCAGTTGTTTTTGGCCCGACGGCATAGATATTGCTCTATGAAAAGCATAACAAACGATGTCACTGTTACAAAATAAATATTTAAAAACAACTTATAATTAATTCTCCGCTCTTTGTGACAGTGTAAAACCAACTTTTTTTTCTTTTCCCCTGAGACGCATTATAGTAAAACTAGAAACCGATTTTAACCCTCCATTTTAAATCCCCTCTTTTACAGAAGACCACTTGCTTCTGACATTAATCAACAGTAATTTCTAAACCGACTATCCCCCCTTTTATTTTAAAAACTGAACTAACAACCACCTGTGTGTAAAAGGTGAAAACCATTTTTACAAGGGTACTAAATGAGGTTGCAGGCTAGTAAGGCTCTAAGCTAGCTGAAGCGTTAAAACTTACTAACTGCTACTTCATGTATCCTTTAATTATGGATGAGAATTTATTCCAAAGTCTAGACAGATCTTCTAAAGAAACTTTTATAAGTGGGAGATTAACTCGAAACAATGTTTTTAGGATTATGTTAGAAAAGCCGGCTACAATGGTAGTTGGCTTTTTTATTTGTAGTCAGACCTACATTTTGAATTTACTCCTGAAGAAAATACTCACACGCTCTATTCTTCTAAGCCCATTTCTTATCTTTGGTTAATGAAGAAGTTGAACTTCCCACTATTACATTACAAACTTGGTGAAGAAGCTATTTTAGGAATTTTGGTTGGCACGACCTACCAGGTAGTGGACAAGGATTTGCAAAGTGTAAAGAAAGTTCTCCTTGATTATTTGCAAAAAGACTATAAAAAATACGACTATATTCCATTTGCCGAAATGGAAGAACCCAGGCTGAAAATGATTGAGGTCAAGATCCGACCTACTTATCGTGATCAAAGAGGAGCGTTTCCTTTGAAAGAACTGGTAAAAGTCAGTATTCCTGCGGTTTATGGTGGTTCAGCAGAAGGTAATTACCAGGCCCATCTTCCACTTTTTCAAGAGAGTTTTTATTATTATGACGCACGTCAGTTCAAATCTTTAGTTCATCACTTTACGACTAATTTACTGAACAGCTTATCTCCGGAGCAATTGTACCGACTAATGTTATACGGGGTGCCGGAGCTTGATGTACTAACGATGAAGGTTAATTATGATCGCTTATTCAAAAAGTCAGGAGGTCCTTATTGGGAGCCAGAGTTTGAGAAATTAAAGCAATTAGCGGTTCAATACCCTTTTAAAAAATCCCTTCGAAAGAATATTGCAGCCTTTCCGGAAGCAGCCTGGGAGTTAGAAGATAAAGTGAATGCGGTAGTTGACCAACTTTTTAAAGTACGGACCAATTTACTAGTCGTTGGTAATCATGGAGTTGGGAAAAGTGCCGTCCTAAATCAGGCGATCAAGAAGATATCCAATCAATCTAAAAAGTTGCAGTTTCCCTTAACCTTTTGGCAGATAATGTCGCAAAGGATTACTTCAACCGCGAAATATTTTGGCGAATGGCAAGAGATCTGCGAAGAGCTGGTTGAGGAATTACGAATGGCTAATGGAGTATTGTGGATTGTTGATATGATCAGACTATTACAGATCGGAGGAAGAGGTGCAGAGGATAGTGTGGCTGCCTTTATGTTGTCATATCTACAACAAGGTAAATTGCAATTGGTAGGTGAAGTAACCGAACAGGAGTTGAGTAGTATGCAGCGATTATTGCCAGGCTTTGTCGAGAATTTTCAAATCATTCGGATTGAAGAATTGCCCGAAGAAAAAATTCAGTCGGTATTACAGCAGTTTGCGGAGTTCTCTGCTCAAAACCTAAAAGTAAATATCACACAGGATGCGATGATACTCGCTTATCGATTATTAGATCGATATTTTCCTTATGAAAGTTTTCCGGGAAAAGCAGTTAAGTTTCTTGCTAAATCAATCAGTGAGGCACAGATAGAAAACCAGACGCTAATTGATAAAAAAGAAATTACTAAACAGTTTATTGACCAAACCGGACTCCCTGAATTATTTCTGAGAGATGAATTATTATTGGATCAGAAGCTATTGAGAAAGTATTTTGAGTCCAAAATAATCGGTCAACCAAAAGCAATTGACCGCTTAACAGATATTATTAAAATCTTTAAAGCCGGACTTAATAATCCATTTAAACCCATCAGTACTTTAGTATTCGCTGGGCCGACAGGCGTTGGTAAAACGGCTAGTGCAAAAGCGATAGCAGATTACTTTTTTGGCCAGGGTCAAAGCAGTTCTCCGCTGATCCGTATTGATATGAGCGAATATCAGCATCCAGGTCAAATCAGTAGATTTATTGGAGCTGGAACGCAAGTAGGAAAGTTGGTACAGGAAGTTCGTGAAAAACCGTTTGCTGTACTGTTATTAGATGAAGTGGAAAAAGCAGCGCCTTCTATCTTTGATGCTTTGCTAACGGTATTGGACGAAGGATTGTTGGTAGATGCTTTTGGACGAGTGACCAACTTTAGAAATTGCATTATTATCATGACGACCAACCTTGGTGCCTCGAATCAGGCTTCGATTGGGTTTCAACAAACGACGGATGAAGAGTCCGCATATTTATCTGCCATTGGGCGCTTTTTTAGGCCGGAGTTTGTCAACCGAATTGATGGGATTGTCTTTTTTAATAGCCTGAAAAAGAAAGACATTTATAAGATTACGGAAAAAGAACTTTCGGATTTAAAAAAACGGGAAGGCTTTATCAAGCGAGGACTAACATTAGAATTTAGTAGAGCTGTTCATGATCACCTGGCTGCTATTGGTTTTGATGAACGTTATGGCGCCCGACCATTGCAAAGAGCGGTAGAGCAGACCATCATTAATCCGCTAGCTGCATGGTTGCTCGAGCATCCTAAAGCCCAGCATTGTCTATTGAAGATTGATCATGACGGTGGTTTGGTAGTCCGTAAAGCTTAAAATACTATGGGGATATTACAAATCGGTATTATACTATTTATGCCCCTGGTATGGATAATATTATCAAAGCGTTTAGGCGTTTCTAAATGGTTGAGTCCGGTTGTACTTTCTTATCTAACCGGAATTGTATTGGCAAATACTTCCATACTTCCGCTTGATCTTCATATCTCTGAAACCTTTGTCAACCTTACTGTAATCTTTGCTATTCCATTATTACTTTATGCTACGGATATAATGTCCTGGCTAAAATATGCGAAGAGTTCGGTCGGCTCCTTTTTGGCTTGTGTGCTAAGTGGTGTGATTGCCTCCTTTTTGGTAACCTACTGGTTAGGGGCTAACCTGGAGGCACCCTGGCAGATCGCTGGCATGTTGGTAGGAGTATATACGGGCGGTACACCAAATATGAATGCCATTGGATTAATGCTGGATGTTAAAAGTGAAACACTGGTATTGATGAATGCTGCCGATATTTTTTGTGGAGGTATTTACCTGGTTTTTTTGACATCAATTGCGCATCCGATCTTTTCGAAGATACTACCAGCCTTCAAAGGGAATAAATGGACAGCGGATGCCGAAGGAATGGGGGAGGTGACGACCCCATCCGTTGATCCGGGACGGAGTTCAGCGAATAAAAAAATACTTTATTGGCCAGATACCTTAGTTTTGATTGGTCTTACAATTGGAATTATAGGAGTAACCATGGGACTGTGCTATTTGATATTTGGAGCACTTGATCAGTTGGCCTTTATTCTCTTGTCATTAACGACATTGAGTATTCTTGCATCTCTTAATCCGAAGATTAGAAAACTGAGAGGAGCCTACGGAATGGGAGAGTATTTATTATTAATGTTTTGTGTAGCGATTGGTATGGAGGCGGATTTTAGTACGATACTGGATGAAGGTGGACAGGTGATATTGTTTACGGGCTGTGTCCTGAGCTTGACGGTTATTTTTCATTTATTACTCTCGAGATGGTTTAAGATTGATGTGGATACGATGATGATTACCTCAACTGCTGCCTTATACGGACCTGTATTTGTGGGGCAAATTGCGAGCACCATAAAGAATCGAGCGCTTATCGTTTCCGGGATGGCAACGGGGTTGGTTGGTTATGCGATCGGTAATTATTTAGGGTTATTAGTTGCCCAAGTCTTAGAAATGTTGATGAGTGGTTAAAGATTTTTTATTCAACGAAGAAGTAAAATCAAATATGAAGAATACAAAGAAATTTCCGGAGAAAGGGATGGAACGATCAGCTTTGATTGCTCAAATGAAAGCTATGTCAAAAGATGATGCGGATTGGCGAAGTGGTCGAAACTTTGCCTACGTTTACTTTGCGGGAGATGAAATTCTGGATACAGTGAAAGAAGCATTTGGAATGTTTTTCTCTGAAAATGCTTTGAATCCAACTGCTTTTCCTAGCCTCCGTAAAATGGAAGCTGAAGTAATCGGTATGGCAGCTGATCTTTTGGGGAGTGATGGAGTAGTAACAGGAAGTTTGACAAGCGGTGGGACGGAGAGTATTCTGATGGCTTGTAAGACTGCGCGTACCTGGGGAAAGAAAGAACGGGGAATTGAAACGCCGGAGATCATTCTTCCGGAGACAGCTCATCCTGCTTTTCATAAGGCTTGCTATTACTTCGGAATGAAAGCAGTCGTGGTACCGGTCGGGACAGACTTCAAAGCTCAACCGGAAGTAATGGAGGGGTTGATCAACGAAAACACTGTATTACTGGTGGGCTCAGCACCTTCGTATCCACAAGGAATAATAGACCCGATCACGGAAATTGCCGGCATCGCTAAAAAACATAAAATTTTGTGTCATGTGGATGCCTGTGTTGGTGGATTTTTTCTTCCTTTTTTAAAGCAATTCAAACCGGATTTAAGCCCTTTTGACTTTGAAGTGGAAGGTGTTACTTCAATGTCAGCGGACATTCATAAATATGGTTATGCGGCGAAAGGCGCTTCTGTGATTTTGTATAAGGATGCGGTCCTTCGAAAGCATCAGTTTTATGTTTATACAGAATGGTCGGGAGGGATTTATGGTTCTCCTGCAATTGCCGGTACTCGCCCCGGAGGAGCAATCGCAGGCGCATGGGCAGCCTTGAATTTTATTGGGATGGAAGGTTATGTAAAGCTGGCGCAAAGAACCATGGCGGTCAGAGCAAAACTTCTTGAGAGCCTGGAAGATATACCTTCGCTTAAAGTTTTGGGACAGCCGGATATGAGTATTGTTTGCCTGGGGTCTGATACTTTGAATATATATGAAGTTGGAGACGAACTTTCGGTGATGGGCTGGTTGATTGATCGTCAGCAAAATCCAGCTAGTTTGCACTTAACCCTGACACCGGCCCATGAGAAATCGATAGATGCTTTTGTCCAGGATTTGCACAAAGCGGTCAATAAAGCAAAGCAATTGACTCTAAATAAATTAGGAAACAAACTTCAAGTCAGCACTGTCAAGGGGCTACGAAAAGTGCTTTCGGAGTCTATGTTCGAGAAGTTTCAACAATATGCAGCAAAGTATTCAGATGTAGGCGGAAAGCGCTCGGCTGCCATGTATGGAATGATGGGAGATTTACAGGCTTCCGGAAATCTCGATGAGATGATCCTGGAGTTTCTGGATAAGCTGATGAGTGATGATTGATTGAGGCTTAGCGAACAAAAGAAAGATGATGAACGCCGGGGGCATAAGTATTGCCTAGTGCATCTACAATCATTTTGTAATGTTCTTTGCTCTCCATAAAATTGATTTCATCGACATCAATAATTAAGATAGGCAGGTTTTGTTCGGTTCGAAAATATTCAAAGTAGGTCGTTTGGATTTCGAGTAAATAATCTGCTTTGATATCCTGCTCGTAGGAACGTCCACGATGCTTTATATTCTTAAGTAAATTGTCTACTGAACGATGAATATAGACTAATAGCTCCGGTTTAGGAAAAGTGGTATTCAAAATGTGAAACAAGCGCTGAAAAAGCCGATGCTCCTCCTCGTTTAGATTGTTCTTGGCAAAAAGTAAGGTTTTGAGAAAAAAGTAGTCTGCTACGGTGAAGTCTTCAAATAGACTTTGCTGGCTAAGGTTTTCCTGCAATTGCTTATGACGTTCGGTCATAAAGAACAATTCTACCGGAAATGCATATCGCTCGGGCTGTTCATAAAAGAAGGGTAGGAAAGGGTTGTCCGCAAATTGCTCTAATATAAGCTGGCAGTTGTAATCCTGCTTTAGCATTTTGCAAAGGGTCGTTTTGCCGGCGCCAATATTCCCTTCTATGGCGATATACTGATATGGAAAAGGTTTGTTACTCATAGTGCATTTACCAAATAGACATCCAATGGATCGTTGGAAGCCCAATATAGTTCTTCTATTGTCTTTTTAAAAACGGGGTGCATAAATTCTCCAGCAATTTCCATCAAAGGAATAAGCGTGAAGTTGCGTTTGTGTAAATGTTTATGAGGAATCTGTAAGTGTGGTAGCTCAATGATATGGTCGGAATAAAAGAGAATATCAATATCAATCGTCCGGGAACCCCATTTCTCGAGCCGTTCACGCCCTAGTGTTAATTCAATTTCTAGTAATACTTTTAGAAGTGCCTCAGGGTTGAGGGTAGTTTTTATTTCCAATGCCTGATTCCAGAAGTCGGGCTGGTCTTCAAGGCCCCAGGCTGCTGTTTGGTAGACTCTTGAGGCTTTTTTTACTTTACCTGCATGCTTGTTTATGGCATCTTTTGCATTGGCCAGGTAACTTTTTCGATCTCCAATATTGCTGCCGGTCAGAATATATGCAGTGTAAGATTTCCTCATTTTGCAAAGGTAGCTTAAGAAATGAGGATGAGGAAATTTTATGGTTGATGAATTTATGTTTC
>JAHDHW010000290.1 GCA_020631105.1 Saprospiraceae bacterium
GTGAGAGTTGGTGAGTAAAAAATTATTGCTATGAATATTTTTGATCAAAACATTATCCTGGAAGATGAACGTGTGCTCATTCGGCCGATGGAAGAAAAGGATAAAGAGCACATGATTGACTGGATGTCGGATCCTAGTTTGAGTACCTATTCGTTAATGCAAATCCAGAACGCGCGGGACGTACTCCCCTATGTGGATCAGTGTCTGGAAGATCGGCGAATGCAAAAACGTTATCCTTTCGTTTTTTTTGATAAACCTTCGAATACCTTTGCCGGGACTTCTTGCTTTGGGAATATTGTCCCGGATCATAGAAGATTAGAGATTGGCTGGACGAAGATTGCTAAGGTTTTTCAGGGAACCGGGTTGAATACACATTGCAAATTTTTGATGTTGCGATATGCTTTCGAGGAATTGGTTTATAGTCGTGTAGAATTAAAATCTCATGAAGATAATATCCGATCCCGTAGAGCCATGGAAAAAATCGGTGCTAAGTATGAAGGCTTATTAAGACACCATATGGTGATGCCCAATGGTACTTTTCGAAATACCGTCTACTACTCTATTCTTTTGGATGAGTGGCGAGAAGTTCAAGCTATGCTTAAGTCTTTGATGGCCGAAGAAATGCCGTAGTTAGGATCGTTTGAATTGATCACAGGTAGGGATTCTTCCGAATTGCTGTAAATCCCAAAGTATTTCCTTCCCTCGATCATCCTCAAACTCTAGTCGGATGCGATTATCATTAATAATTATAAATTGATACTCTTTCGTCTGATTGCTGTACAGTGACTCAAGGTAGTCGAAATAGTTTTGATAAGCTGGTGGGATAATGAGGTTACGAAAACTAGGTTGATCCTCAAACATAAAATTTATCTCTCCATATTCTACCTGGATGGTATTGCTTGTGCTATTTTCTTCTTGCTCTAATACGGTGACCGTTATTGGTAGAAAAATGCTATAGACCAATGGGGCATCATCCGCCTCTTCGTTTTGAAAATTCACCGTTATATTCAATCGCCCTTTTCCATGCTCTCTTACCTGAAAGGTATACCCATTACAGATATTCATATTCCTGTAAAGCTCATCCGCTCTGGTTGACCAGGAGCCTTGAAAGTTTTCGGAGATAAAATTTTGTGCTGAGATATCCGCCAGAACAAATAATAGAAGTAGTATTGTAGTAAATCTTTTCATAGCTGTAATGTTTATAAAATCTATAAGAATAACTAAAAAAGGCCTCTTTTATTTTCTCTGGCAAAAAAATAAGGGTAACAAACCCGTCGGTTGATTACCCCTTAAAATATGAAAACATTAATCTTATATAAACTGCTTTGTTTTTTTTCTGTTAATTTCGATTGTTAAAGGCAAGTTGCACCTTTTTACAGAAAGTTATTAGCACAAATCTTTCAAAATTCGAACAGCAGTATTTTTTTTTCAAAAATGTCGTTTAGTGTCTCTTGTATACTTTTCCATCTTTCATCACAAAACTAACTTGTTGTAATAGCTTAATATCGGCTAAAGGGTCCCCTTTCACTGCCACGATGTCTGCCATTTTTCCTTTTTCAAGGGTACCATAATCTCCAGATATACGGAGCAATTCGGATGCGCTGACGGTAGCGGATTTTATGGCTTCGTAAGGAGACATTCCTCCTTCTACCATATATTGAAACTCCTTGGCATTATCCCCATGTGGAGAGACACCGGAATCTGTTCCAAAGGCAATCTTTACTCCTGCTTTATAGGCTTTCGCAAAGGTGCCCTGAATCTGCGGTCCTACTTCGATCGCCTTTGGTCGGATAATCGCCGGAAAGAAGTTCTCATCATTCATTGCTTTATCATAGACAAATCGGCCAGCGGAAATAGTCGGCACGTAAAAGGTCCCATGTTCTTTCATCAGATCCATTACTTCCTCTGTCATAAAGGTCCCATGTTCAATGCTGTGAATTCCTCCAAGGACTGCTCGCTTCATTCCTTCCGCTCCATGCGCATGCGCAGCTGTTACAAATCCATAATCATTAGCTGCATCAACAATTGCTTTTACTTCTTCTACTGTGAACTGTGCACCTTGCCCATCTTTTGCTACGCTCAGAACTCCTCCGGTTGCAGTGATTTTGATACAGTCTGCTCCATTCTTATAACGCTGGCGCACTGCTTTACGTGCTTCTTCCGGGCTATTGATCACCCCTTCTTTTGGTCCTGGATCTCCCATCAAATCTGGTTTATAACCATTAGTCGGATCAGCATGGCCTCCTGTGGTGGCAATACTCTTTTCACAGGTAATGATCCGTGGCCCTCTGACAAAACCTTTGTTAATCGCAGTCCTGAGTGATACATTTACTCCAGTACCGCCAAGGTCACGTACGGTGGTAAACCCGGCCATCAAAGTTCTTTCACAATAGATGGTAGCTCGGAGGGCAACATCTACATCATCGATTCGAAATACTTCACTGTATCGATTGGGTGACAGCTCTCCTTCGATATGTACGTGCATATCCATAAAGCCGGGCATCACTGTTTGATCTTTCAGGTCAATAGCTTCCGCTCCTTCCGGAACTTCGGCGTAGCCGTTTACAATCTCTTTTATTTTATTACCTTCAATAATTATGGTTTGTTCTTTTGATGCCTGGCTTCCCTTGCAATCCAATACTGCTCCGCAATGTAAATAGGTTGTTTGTGCACCAAGAAGCATTGGAAATAGCATCACAAATAAGTAAAGTGAAAGGTTTTTCATTGTAAGTTGATTTTAAATTGAAAAGGATTTCTTTTTATTTTTTATAATATAAACTATCTAAAGGTAGCCAAATGAACTCTAAATTTAATATCGTTGTTTTGCTATTTGTGATTAGTCTTGGTGCTTGTCAATCTCAGAATGACTTCAAATACAAGGGGGAATTCCCAGAGGGTAAATTCTACATTAACAAAGTCACCGAAAGAGAAATCATTCAAATAGATGCGGATTCCATTCTTCCACGAAATCGCATTTATCTTCAGATAGACTCTTTAGGCACTATACTCGTAAATGGACATAAAAGTAGTGTCGACCAGTTCAAAATAGATCTGGCATATGTATTAACAAATCCGGATCAACTATCACATTTACCGGAAGGACTGGAAGATGTTGTTCTCTTCTTTCAACCTTCATTTCAACTATTACAAAAAAATCAAAATCGTTTTCAGATACAGTATGTCTCTAATGCGCTTAATGATTTCTACATTGAGCGGAGGAAGGAATATGTCAAGTCGGTATTAAAAAAGGAGTTCAATGCCTTAAGTCCAGAGGATCATCAATTACTAGCCGAACGGTTTAGTCCAAGCATTGCATTGGGGGATATGGAGGAAGACAAAGGTATCAATGTCAAACTTCCACCCTGGGCTGAAGATGAAATGGAAATAGATTCTTTGATTAAAGAAAGGAATGTATTAAAAGTGGTTGTAAATGAAAAAGGCCAAGCGATAATTAATGAAGTAAAAGTGCCGATAGGTGAAATTACTGATTTGGTAAAAACGTTCTTGATGAATCCTGAGCGGTTACCGCAATATGCGGAAAGGCCAAATGTGGCGATTATCTCCCTAAAGAATAAGCGATCTACTCCTTACCAAGATTATCTCGCGGTATATAATGCGATTAAAGCGGCTTATAATGAATTATGGGATGAGGCCGCGCAAGAGCAGTTTCAGCTTAATTATGAAGATTTGAGTCGGGCTCAAAAAAAGACGATCCGCTCGGAAATTCCTTTGGTGATTAG
>JAHDHW010000081.1:0-2654 GCA_020631105.1 Saprospiraceae bacterium
TTTCAACTTCATATCAATCTTGAGATGCTTCATATAAGTATCCGCCGCATCGGCCGAGTAATTCTTTAGTTTTTCCTGATTCTTAGCAATCATCTTGATGATCTTTCGGAACTTAAACATGTTCAGCGCATAAATACTATCCTTCATAAAATTATCCTCAGGATCAGCCTGCGTATTAAGTAGGATATCCCATTTCTCTTTCCAGTTGACACTATACTCAAAAGGAGATTGAATCAGATCGACTGCCAGCGTTTGAATTTTAGGATCAGTATGATTGATGAAATATTTCTCATTAATCGGCTTGTTATCGACTAATCGTTGACGACAATCTTTTACAATGGCTTCGTACTCCTTGTTATCGAAGTCATTGATTACATCGTCAATATTTTTGATGACATAAGCAGCAATGGTTATTTTTTGTTCCTCATCAAAGTACTTGTCACCTCCTGCAATCAAAATGCGTAGGATATCCTTTTCCTGATATTCTAGTGTGGCAGAGGAGGATTGTTTTGAAGGACGTTTCTTAGCAATATCACCAATGCCGCTTTCGGGAGAAGGCTCCAAACTCATGAGCTCCTCGGTTAATGCTCGTTGCGTTTCCGGAGCATTGACTTGTCGCTGTTGTTTACGTTTATTAAGAATCTGCCCTAGTGCCTTATTGGAAGCGTCTACCAGGATAGTTTCGTCGATTTCAAATTTACTCGCACACTCCTTAGTATAAAGCGACCTTTTGAGCGGATCTGGAATTTTGGCAATAGTTGCCACGATGTCCTGGATTAAAGCAGCCTTTTTTACAGGATCATTTTTGGTCTCTTCGAGTAAGAGATCTGTTTTGAATAAAATGAAATCCTTGGCTTTTTCGTCGATGTATTTTTTGAATTCGCTGGTGCCTACGGACTCTAAATACGAATCAGGGTCTTCGCCCTCAGGGAGTAAAACGACCTTGACATTCATATCCTGCTCCAATACGAGATCCAATCCTCTTAAAGCCGCTTTGATGCCCGCAGGGTCACCATCATAAAGTATCTTGATATTCGGGGTATACCGTTTGATCAACCGTATTTGTCCGGTTGTCAGAGAAGTCCCTGAGGATGCTACTACATTTTCAACGCCAGCCTGATGTAAGGAGATCACATCAGTATAACCTTCAACGATAATACATTCATCCTCCTGACGGATGGCTTTCTTTGCAAAGTAAGCACCATAAAGTACTTTGTTCTTTACGTAGATATCCGTTTCAGGGGAGTTGATGTACTTCGGAATCTTCTTATCCGTAGAAAGCGTTCGACCTGCAAAAGCAATCGCTTTACCAGAGAGATTGTGAATGGTAAACATCACCCGATCCCTAAAGAAATCGCTATCCCATTTAGTAGTAAGTCCAAGTTTGCGGAGTAGCTCTATATTATGACTGTCGTTAACTGCTTGTAAGGTAAAGGCATCTTTTTTAGGCATCGCAAATCCTAACCCAAACTTCTTTATCGTTTCTTCCCGATACCCTCTTTCCTTAAAATAGGAGCGTCCAACACTTTTGCCAAGGTCTGTCTCGAATAAATTATTGCCATAATAAGCCTTGGCATACTCGGTAATAATAAATAAGCTGTCAAGATACTTACGTTCTTCCAGCGTTTCGTTCGAAACTTGGGTTTCCTCTATTTCTATTCCATAGCGTTTTGCGAGATAGCGCAATGCTTCCGGAAAGGAGAAGTTTTCCTGTTCCATCAAAAATTGGACAGGATTACCGCCTTTACCACATCCAAAGCATTTATAAATATTCTTTGCTGGAGAAACCGTAAAGGATGGTGTCTTTTCATTATGAAAAGGACATAAGCCCAGCATGTTAACTCCTCGTCGCTTGAGGGTAACATAGTCGGATACAATATCTTCAACTTTCGCGGTATCAATTATTTCTTGTACCGATTTCTGCGAGATCATACTTTCACCTTTTGTACAATAATAAACAAAGGTACCGAGAATTGTGCAGGAATTTATAGCAGAAATAAAGCGATTTGCTCAGATGATTTTTGAGCGAGCAGCCGATTTGGGTTGAATAAAAAATACAAATATCTGCTCCAAATGGATAAATCTGAATAGAAAAGGATCACATTCTAAGGATTTATCTGGCGTCTCTTGTTAAATCGACTCCTTAACAGGCGTTAAATTGTACCAATCCATAATATTTTCTGAATACGTGAAAAACGGCCGTATTGTAGGTGAATCGCCCATTATTGCCCCTTTTTTATAGGCAAATATGCGGTTTAGGAATTGTTTAACTATGGTTAAATATGTTAACAAATCAAATGTATAACAACTTAACTATCTGTTTTTCAGGCGCTTGTGCTTCCTTTCTTAACAAGTCTTAAAAACTATAACATACACAATAAAATATACAGGCATACTAAACGGCTCCGAAATCGTTTTATCTGTGATCTTGCGAAACGGAGTACCAAAGGGAATCTTCGGAGATCAAATTGAAATCAAATACATCGCTACACCAGCGTAAAGAATAATGGGTGTTCTCATAGTGTGTGGGCTGCCTGCCGAACCTTTGTGTTCGGCAGTGCAGTTACTTTAAGCACGGAGCACTACACAAAAAACAAACACTCCTTCGGGAGTAAAGAGTAATGGGTGTTCTCATAGTGTGTGGGCTGCCTGTC
>JAHDHW010000081.1:2754-22744 GCA_020631105.1 Saprospiraceae bacterium
TAATGGGTGTTCTCATAGTGTGTGGGCTGCCTGTCAAACGAAAGTGTTTGACAGCGCAGTTACTTTAAACGCGGAACATCATACAAAAAACAAACACTCCTTCGGGAGTAAAGAATAATGGGTGTTCTCATAGTGTGTGGGCTGCCTACCAGGCAATTTGCCTGGTAAGGCAGTTTTTTTAAGCTTGAGTACAAAGAAAAAATGTCGTTGAGAAAGCAATGAAAATGCGGATAGTAAGATCAAAGAGGATCAGCGAACGATTGAAGCCCGATAGGGCGAAAAAAGAACTTTAGAATAAAAATAACGCTCCTTTGGGAGTAAAGAATAATGGGTGTTCTCATAGTGTGTGGGCTGCCTACCGGACAATTTGTTCCGGTAAGGCAGTTTTTTTATTTTCCCTATCCCTTCCAAAAAAACCAACTTGCCCAAACTGCTTTTGCGGTCCAGAGAAAAGTTCTTATCCAATTAGTAGTGACCAGCTGTTGAATAACTTCGGTGTTTTTTCCCAAACCTAATTTTCCATGTAGTGGAACGGAGATGAAAAAGGTACTTGCCCAAATTGCCAGAACCATCATCAAGGGAATAGACCACTTCCAACCGTATTGATAAGTCAACCAAAAAGCTAATGCTAATTCAAATAACATTAAAGGCATTACGATTAAGGTAATGGAGCCACGATGGTGTTCATGAAAAGCTTGCCATTGGTCTTCTGCAATAAAATGAAAGCTGGGATAATGTGAAAGTTGAACAGTCCAGATTAGTCCAAAAAGCGCCCAGGAAACGGCTAAATGGCTGATAGATTCAATATTTGTAGGTGTCATATTATATGAACAGAAAAAAATTAATCAAGTTCTAAGAATTAGGATTAGTATATTTTCTATTTTCGTGCATTATGATTTGTTCAAATTGCAAACATCTAAATGAGGAAACGGCTAAATTTTGTAGTAATTGCGGCTACAAGATTGAAGTAGTGGAGCTTGTAGAAGAGACGGTTTCGACTGCGAAGTATCCAATCGATTTTCGGGAGGCCCTGACTATAGGCCGTCAGATCAGAGCTCATTTTTTCAAAGCGATGGAGCAAGTTGTGGAGGAAGAAATCGGGCCAAATACTTTTCGCGAATATTTTGACCAGTTTTATAAAAGTGAGTTTTATAAAACTTTTGATCGGAGGACGGAGCAATTAGCCGAAGAAGTTTACTCCATTCATTCCGGGCAGAGCTCTCAAAAAGAGTTGGAGATGGATCTCTTAATGGATCAACACTTCTCTGAATTTATAGATCATTTTCTTGTGATGTATTGTGCTGATCTTCATGGCGTAAAACTGCCTGAAGAAATCTTGCAGTATGGGAAGGTGAATGTAGAAACGGTAGACCTAAGGGCCATGATTCTGGACTATCTGGATTTTGAAAATGAACCTGACAAAGTATATACTGACTTCGTAAATATTCCGCAGAGTAAACTGAAAAATGCGGTTAACTCCTTTCTTTTTGCGCAATCCAAAGAACGTATATATTTCATCTGTGATCAGACAATCTTTGGCTCCTGCAAAGAGGGCTTTGCGATGACAGCGCATGCTTTGCATTGGAAATCTCATTTTAATCCGGCGCAATCCGTTTTTTATGAGGATCTGGATATCATTAAGCGAGAAGCGGAATGGCTAAATATCAATGGCTTGTTTTTTAACGTTCATAAGTCTATCAACTTCAAGATGCTGAAGTTGTTAAAGAAAATCAGAAGCATCTATTCTACACACTAAATCAAAAAACATGAATTACCGTAAATTAGGGCGAACAGGTTTTGAAATTTCAGAAATCAGTTTAGGAACCTGGCAAGTCGGCGGAAAGTGGGGGAGCGAATTCGATGATGCAAACGCAGATCGCATCCTAAATACGGCAGTTGATCATGGGATTAATTTTATTGACACCGCGGATGTATACAGTGCCGGCCTTAGTGAAAAAGCAATTGGACGTTTATTAAAATCCCGATCAGAAAGATTGTACGTTGCGACCAAGTGTGGTCGACAGATTAATCCGCACGTGAATGCAGGATATACGACCGAAGCATTGCGAGGATATGTCGAAGATAGTCTAAGCCGGCTGGGTGTAGAGCGCCTGGATCTTGTACAACTGCACTGCCCGCCTACGGAGGTTTACTACCGACCGGAGATTTTTGGTTTATTTGAGCGACTACACGAAGAAGGTAAAGTGGACAAACTAGGAGTATCAGTCGAAAAAGTAGAGGAAGCATTGAAAGGGATAGAATATGATAATGTAGATACGGTACAAATTATCTTTAATATTTTTCGTCAGCGACCATCGGAGTTGTTTTTTGAACAAGCGAATAAAAAGGATATCGGAGTCATTATTAGAGTGCCGCTGGCAAGCGGGCTGCTGACCGGAAAGTTTTCGGAAGAGACTACTTTTGGGAAGGATGATCACCGTCATTTTAATCGCGATGGTGCCGGCTTTGATAAAGGAGAGACTTTCTCTGGGGTGCCTTACGAGCTCGGACTCCAAGCGGTGCGACTGCTGCAGGAGCATTTTCCGGATTATCCGATAACGCACCTTGCACTTAAATATATCCTGATGTTTAATGCTGTAAGTACTGTGATTCCTGGGGCATCTCGCCCGGAGCAAGTCATATCAAACCTGGAGAATGAAAAGCAACCTGATCTGGATTTAATGCAAATGGGGGCTTTGAAAAAGGTTTATGATGATCTCATAAGTAGCGAGGTTCATCATTTGTGGTAGGAAGCTTATTCAACACTCAACATTCAATACATTCAACATCGGTCCAACTTTCACAGCGCCTATTTCCCCGCTGCATGTGGACTTCTGGGATAAACGTTTATCTTTGCGCCACTTTCTCCAAACAAGTTTGAAAGAGTTTTGTTACTTAAATAAAACCTCTAAAATCCCTCTGCTTAAACACAGAAAATAAGACATATGAAAGGGCAAAGAGTCATAGTATGGTTTCGTCAGGACTTGCGACTGCATGATAACGAAGCATTGCAACATGCTATTAAGAGCGGAGAAGAGGTTTATCCTGTTTTTGTCTTTGACGAACGGACTTTTGGAGCGAAAACATCTTACGGGTTTTCCAAGACCGGAAAATTCCGAACCCAATTTATTATAGAAAGTGTACAAGATCTTCGAGCTTCCTTACGAAAGCTGGGGAGTGATTTGATTGTACGAGTCGGAAAGCCAGAGGAAGAAATCTTTAAAATTGCACAAGATCTAAAATCCAGTTGGGTATTTTGTAATCGGGAGCGTACACAAGAAGAAGTAGATGTACAAGATGCACTGGAAAAGAATCTTTGGTCCGTAGGGCAGGAGATTATTTATTCCAGGGGTAAGATGCTTTATTATACTCAGGATTTGCCTTTTCCTGTAACTCATTGCCCGGATACCTTTAGCACGTTTAGAAAAGAAGTGGAGCGCATTGTACCGGTCCGTGACCCTTTACCTGGGCCAAGAGAGCATTTTAATCCAAGAACAAAAGAGATTCCGGCCGGAGAGGTTCCAAATATTGAGGATTTTGGTCTGGAGGCTTTTGGAGTGGATGAAAGAGCGCAGTTTGTTTGGAAAGGAGGAGAAACAGAAGGCTTGAAACGACTCAAGTATTATTTGTGGGAGACGGATCATGCAAAAGAGTATTTCGAAACTCGAAATGGAATGCTGGGCTCTGATTATTCTACCAAATTCTCAGCGTGGCTTGCGCAGGGATGTTTGTCGCCTAAGATGATCCACTATGAGCTAAAGCGATATGAATCGGAGAGAGGATCTAATAAGTCAACCTATTGGGTGATCTTCGAATTACTGTGGCGCGATTTCTTTAGGTTGATGGGGAAAAAGCATGGAAACCGTATATTCCTCAGAGGTGGAACTAAGCGAGAAATAATAAATGAATTGAGTGATGAACATCGTTTACTTAACCTTTGGGTAGAGGGACGAACGGGTGTACCATTGATTGATGCTAATATGCGCGAACTTGCAGCAACTGGGTTTATGTCCAATCGTGGCCGACAAAATGTAGCCAGTTTTCTGGTTAAAGATCTCAAGGTGAATTGGCAGATGGGAGCAGAGTATTTTGAGAGTGTCCTTGTTGATTATGACCCTTGTAGTAATTGGGGGAATTGGAATTATGTAGCGGGTGTTGGATCTGATCCAAGAGAGAATCGCTATTTTAATATCTTGACTCAAGCCAGAAAGTACGATCCGGAAGGGGCATATGTTCGACATTGGATACCGGAGTTATCGGAGCTTCCTAAAGAAAAAATTCATCAACCAGACCAATTATCTGACCAAGAACAATCAGATTGCCATATTCGTATTGGTGTGAATTATCCGAAAGCGATGATTAGTACAACTCGCTGGAAATAACACTTCTTTGATTCTTTTCTTTCTTTTTAACCTTTTAGCAACAAATTCTGCTGAACTTCAGCTAGAATTTTTACAATATTGTAGCTTTGTTTGATCGTTAATGAAGTGATTTATTGCCAAGAAGGAAATATATGAGACTTTGTATAGCTAGTTTTTTTCTTATTTGTTGGAGTATTACGTCAGTTTTTGCTCAGAAACCATCTGAGACAGAAGAGGAATATGATCGTAAATATCAAGAGCGTGTCAAGCAGACTTATATATATGGAGTCTATATTCCTGCAGATCTGACTGATGCTTTTGAGCAGTTGAATAAATTGGCAGACGGAGGTTCGAAAAAGTCTTTTAAAAATGTGCCCGAAGAAATAGCCGTTAAAAAATTACATTTCAGCTTAGGACGCTGGATGATCTATAATTGGGGCTTTTACGAAGGCTCAAGACTCTCAGAGCACATCAAAAAAATGGGTGTCCACCATCCGGATGATATGGCAAGGTTTATTATTATCTCCTACCATCGATACCTTAATAAGAAAGATCTGGAATTAAAAGAATTAGCGGAAAGCTTCAAGAAGAAAGCAGAGGAGGAGAAAGAAGCTCGTAAAAACAGAGGCACTATTATCAAGGAAGAAAAAAGAGTCCGAGAAAAAGAAGGATAAAATTACTTAGCTTGCAAAATCGGTATTCTTTGACAGATCAGAGAATATCCGACCCGTCAAAGAATACTCATTTAGCATTTATTTAATAGCTTAGAAGCGATATCCAAAGGAGATCCCTGGCCAGACCTTATAGATGGCATTTAATCCACTAAAGGTATCATCCTCATTGACTTTTAAGAAAGTTGGGGCAATTCCGGCCCGAAATACGAAATGCCCATCAGGTTTTTGATAGCGATACATTATTGCAGCACTAGGAGCGATTTCATTTTCGGAACTGTCATTGGTATTCAAAATGGCAAATATTCCACCTCCAAGCTCAAGCTTATGCGCTTTTTTACCTAGTATATAGTTAGCATGGATAGGCAATCCTATGTAACTATCACCAGCGGCAAATCCAATTCGACCACCCAAACCACTGACTTGTTGATTGAATCGAAAGTCATAGTTGACCGAATACAATATGCCGTTACCAAGTAATTCGACATAAACTGTTGGCCCTGTTTGTGCACTGGAACTCCCTAGAAAAGCGAAAACGAGCATAAACGCAAAAAAAATCTTTTTCATATTTTGATTTTTGATTAACAGTAGCTGGCTTTTTGAGGATTGGTTATCTATTTAATGAATGTCAAAAGTAGAACATTGGGAAATGGTAGCTTGGAGAAAGATTAATTAAGTTAAATAAAAAATTATTGCATATTAATAAATTCATTTGCTGCATCGCTTAATGAAGGAATTAGATCGCGGAAAAAGGAAAAGCAAGAGATATTTAAACTTCTAATGATATTAACTAACTAATATTTATTAGTTGTGCATTTTTTTGAATCCATTTAATTTTTACTTTTGCATTTCGTTTGGCTTGGCTTAATTAGTCAATTCAAAAAAATATTATAAACAATTTTACTTGTTTCACCTTTATACTATTCGTAGAACAAAAGGAGTTCGCAACTTTCACAAAGCATACGCGTAAGTTTCTGCAAGCACGAAACCTGACTTATATCCAATTGGATAAAATCTGTAATGACCTGATAAACTATGGCTAAAAATTTATTAATTGTTGAGTCACCTGCGAAAGCGAAGACTATTGAGAAGTACCTTGGTGGCGACTTTTCTGTGTTATCGAGTATGGGGCATATCCGAGATCTGGATAAGGGCAACAAAGCTATAGATATCGAAAATGGCTTCGAACCTAAATACATTATTTCTCCTGAAAAGACCAAAGTTGTCAAAGAACTTAAGGATGCGGTCAAAAAAGCTGAAGAAGTATGGCTCGCAACGGATGAGGATCGGGAAGGAGAAGCGATTTCCTGGCATCTCTGTAAGGTACTTGGACTGGATGAGCATACGACCAAGCGTATCGTATTCCGGGAGATTACCAAGCCTGCTATCCTAAAGGCTGTACAAAGTCCTAGAAGCCTGGATCTTAATCTGGTTAATGCTCAACAAGCCAGAAGGATTCTTGATCGCCTGGTTGGATTTGAGTTGTCAGAAATCCTTTGGAAAAAAGTTAAAGGTAAATTATCAGCGGGACGGGTACAGTCCGTAGCTGTTAAGATTATTGTGGAGCGTGAACGAGAGATACAAAAATTCGAATCAAGCCCTTTCTTCAAGATTGCAGCAATCTTTAAAGTGAAAAATGAATTTGGGGCGATGGCGGATCTCAAAGCAGAGTATCCGAATAGATTCGACTCGCTGGAGGATGCCAATAACTTCCTAAATAAATCTAACGGTTCGACCTTTTCTATTAAGAATATCGAACTAAAACCTATAAAACGTAAGCCTACGGCGCCTTTTACAACTTCTACCTTACAACAGGAAGCCAGCCGTAAACTTGGCTTTTCGGTAAATCGTACCATGCAGAATGCTCAGCGCTTATATGAGGCAGGGCACATTACTTATATGCGTACAGATTCTACCAGTTTAAGTGAAACGGCGATTCAGAACATTGCAACGGAGGTTGAAAATAAATTTGGGAAGGAGTATGTCCAAACGCGTCGATTCAAAAGTAAAAAAGAGTTAGCGCAGGAAGCACACGAGGCTATCCGTCCGACCGATATTAAAGTGATGCAGGCAACTTCTGATCGGGATCAACAACGTCTTTACGAATTGATCTGGAAACGAACGATTGCTTCGCAGATGGCGGATGCTAAACTCGAAAAAACAATAGTTGATATAGCCATCTCTAATTTGCCTAATGACTTTTTGAAAGCGGAAGGTGAGGTATTGAAATTTGATGGTTTCCTTAAAGTCTATCTTGTCAGTAAAGATGATGATGACGAAGATGAAGCAAAAGGAATGCTTCCTCCACTAAGCGTAGGACAGCAATTGCAATTGGGGCATATGAGCGCAACAGAACGCTTTACCCGCCCACCTGCTCGTTACACGGAAGCTAGCCTGGTGAAGAAAATGGAAGAATTAGGTATTGGACGTCCTTCAACTTATGCCCCTACGATTAGTAAAATCATGGACCCTAACCGAGGTTACGTAGCCAAAGAAACCCGAGATGGTGTTGAGCGAGCATACCGCGTACTAACCCTTAAAGACGGGGCTATTGTCAATAAGACAGAAACAGAAATGACCGGTGCGATTAAAAATCGCCTGGTGCCTAGTGATATGGGAATGCTGGTAAGTGACTTCTTATCGGAGCACTTCAGTAATATTATGGAGTATAGCTTTACTGCTGAAATTGAAAAGAACTTTGATCATATTGCGGGAGGGGGACAGAAGTGGAATGATATGATTGATGAATTTTACCAACCTTTCCATGCTACTGTTGAAGATACTTTAGAAAATGCAGACCGGGCTACCGGAGAGCGTATCCTTGGTAATGACCCGGAGACTGGTCGAACACTATTGACCAGAATGTCACGCTTTGGTCCTTTGGTACAAATCGGAACGGGGGATGAACTCAAAGAAGATGAAAAGCCACGTTATGCTAACCTAAGACCGGGACAGTCTTTAGAAACGATTACTTTTGAAGAAGCACTCGATTTATTTAAATTACCGAAGAGCCTTGGAGACTATGAAGGGCATGAAGTGATTATCGGAGTCGGAAGATATGGTCCTTACGTAAAATATAACGAAGCATTTATTTCTTTAGGTCGCGGAAGCGACCCGCTTGAAGTCACAAAAGAACAAGCGATTGTATTAATTGAAGAGAAGAAAAAAGCGGATGCTCCAGTAGGCACTTATAAAGGTCTACCTATTACCAAAGGTAAAGGCCGCTTTGGTCCGTTCCTTAAATGGAACGAAATGTTTATTAATATTCCCCGGCGCTTCGACCCTGAAACGATTAGCACCGAGGAAATGCATGAGCTAATCGCTGCGAAAATTGAGAAAGAAGCGAATAGATACATTCAAAAATGGGACGACCTTAAGCTCGCCGTTGAAAATGGCCGATGGGGACCTTTCATCCGATATAACAAAAAGAGCATAAAGATCCCTAAGATTGACGGTGAACGCATGACTTCTGAGCAGGCAAAAGAGATGTCTTTAGAAGAGGTCAAAGCTTTGGTGGAGGCAGAATATCCAGATGCCTTTAAACCAAAGAAAAAGGCAAAGCCAAAGGCGAAAAAGAAAGCTAAGTAAAGGCTGTGCCAATTGTTTCGGCTTGCTACTAAGCTTTTAAAATATCCTACTACAAAGATGGGGTTCCAGGGTACAACGATACTCAGGAACCCCATTTTAATTTAATTCCCTGATGATTAGGTTCGTGATCTATTTATATTCTCATTTTCATTTCCATTCCCGTCGCTTTTTCATTTTCTTTGCAGCATGAAACATCTCATCGCTCCTTCAATACTTGCCGCCGATTTCGGAAACCTGGCTAAAGACATCGAAATGGTCAATCAAAGTCGTGCAGACTACCTCCATGTTGATATCATGGATGGCCGATTTGTACCAAATATTTCCTTTGGTATGGATATCGTAAAGGTTATGAATAAGCATTGCGAAAAACCTTTGGATGTACACTTAATGATTGTAGAACCTGAAAAATATATCGAAGCATTTCGCGAAGCAGGAGCTGAGATCATTACCGTCCACTACGAAGCTTGCCCGCATCTGCATCGGACCTTGCAACAAATAAAAGCAACCGGAGCAAAAGCAGGTGTGGCATTAAATCCGCATACCCCGGTAAGTGTTTTAGATGACGTACTTGAAAATGTAGACCTGGTGTGTATAATGTCTGTTAATCCAGGATTTGGAGGACAGAAGTTTATCTATCGGACTTTACATAAAGTGGAAAAACTATACGAGCAAATTATCACCCGTAACCTCTCAACTGTGATTGAGATTGATGGTGGTGTAGGTCTTCAAAATGCAGAATCTTTATTGAAAGCAGGAGCACGTGTTTTAGTCGCCGGGAGCAGTGTTTTTAAATCTGAGAATCCTTTAGACACTATTTCCCGTATGAAAGATATCGGGAAAGACACTTTAATGGTATGATGTTCGTTTTTGAAAGGTAATGTCGGCCAGTTTCTGACACTTTTCCAGCAAAACCAAGAATTTAGTATTTCCAAAATTATCCTGCATAAAAGGATAAAGTGGTTCTTTGAATGAGCCGGAATTGAATTAGTTTAACTTTCAGGTACTCGAAACCCTTTTCATGAAGCATATATTTACGTTTGTCTTTTTATTATTCCTTGCTACACCAGGTGTTGCTCAAACGGGGGATAAAGCAATCCTCTTTGGAAAAGTTACGGATGCCGTCACTGGTGAGCCAATCGAATTTGCCACAATCTATGTCAAAGGAACAAATATTGCAGCCGAATCAGATATCGAAGGGGAATATGTCATCAATATCCCGGCCTATGAGCGGGTAACGATTGTCTATACCCGGATTGGATATAAAGAAGGGAGTTCGCGGGTAAATCCGCTGAGTAATGGAGCCCGCCGGAAGATTGATGTTCAATTGGCTGCTGCGGAATCCAATATTGAGGTGATTGTTACCGAAAGCCGAATTCAGGAAGGCGGTATGGTCAGAGAAGATGTAGAAGAATTGAAATTATTACCGACTACTTCCGGTAACTTTGAGAGTGTACTGCCACATATAGCCTTAGGTACAAGCAGTGGTACTGGCGGGGAGCTATCCGCCCAATATAATGTCCGTGGGGGTAATTATGATGAGAACTTAGTCTACGTCAATGACTTCGAAATTTACCGACCACAGCTAGTACGTACCGGACAACAAGAAGGTCTTACCTTTCCAAACATCGATCTTACCCGAAGTTTATCTTTCTCCTCTGGAGGATTCGAATCTAAATACGGGGATAAACTTTCTTCTGTCTTGGATATCAAATACAAGCGACCAGATTCTCTGCGTGCATCAGTCTCTATGAGTTTTCTCGGCGCATCAACGCATCTTGAAGGAAGTTTTAGCCCTTCGAAAAAGAACAGCTACAAAAAACTACGTTATCTTTTTGGTGCACGATATAAAACTACGCGCTACCTCTTGGGGTCATTAGATATAGAAGGGGAGTACCTTCCGAATTTCTCAGATATTCAAGGATATATTACTTACGATCTGAGTCGGAACTGGCAACTTGGAGTAATTGGTAACTTTAATAGATCACAGTTTCAGTTTTTTCCTTCTTCCAGAAATACGGCCCTGGGTTTAATTGATTTTGCACTCGAACTTTTTACAGTATTCGATGGGCAGGAGGTGGATGATTTTACGACCTATATGACGGGAGCTTCTTTGACTTACTTGCCAGACAGAGATCGGAATCCGCTCTTTATGAAGTTTCTGGCTTCGACTTACCAAAGTAATGAGAACGAACGTTTTGATATCATTGGCCGCTATTTACTTGGGCAAATTGAATCTGGTTTGGGAAGTGATGAATTTGGAGAAGTGGTTGCTGTTTTAGGGACTGGAACGCAGCAGCAGTTTGTCCGAAACTATCTTACCTCCAATGTAACGAATGCTGAGTTTAAAGGTGGTCTGGAACTTCAGATAGATCACGATGATGATACCAAAACAAGTTCGAACTTCGTCCAGTGGAGCGTAAAATATCAAAATGAAAGAATCGATGATCAGATCAATGAATGGGAAAGACTGGATAGTGCAGGATATTCTTTAAACTATGATACCACTCAAGTATTAATTCGACAGGTTTTGAAAACCAGAAATGAGTTGAACTCTAATCGAATTAGTGCCTATGTTCAGAATACGTATACCGTACAGGATACCGTAAAAGAGATGAAGGCTACCTTCGGGGTGAGAGGTCAATATTGGGACCTTAACAAAGAATGGTTCGTTACGCCTCGTGCTCAACTCTTATATAAACCTTTGCGATGGGAAGAAGATATTTCTTTTCGCCTGGCGACCGGGCTTTACTTTCAGTCGCCCTTCTATAGAGAACTCCGGAAGATTAGTGGTGAAGTAAATACTGATGTGAAATCCCAAAAATCGCTACACGTAGTAGGTGGATTAACCTGGGATTTTTATGGAGGAAGAAAGAATCCCCGTAAATTCCGTTTCATCGCCGAGGCTTACTATAAGTATCTTTGGGATGTAGTAAGCTATGATATTGACAATGTTCGAATTCGTTACTCGGGGGAGAATGACGCTACAGGTTATGTGGCTGGATTAGACTTAAGGTTGAATGGTGAATTCGTAGAAGGTGCAGAATCCTGGATCAACCTATCTTTTTTAAGAGCACGAGAAAGTCTGAATGGTGTGCAACACCTCAAGCGTGATATCGGTGATACGGAAGCTCAAGAGGTAGATAATGTACCACGACCGACGGATCAGTTTATGACTTTTTCAACGTTTTTCCAGGATCATCTGCCAAGTAATGAAAATTTCAAAATGCACCTTAACCTGACCGTCGGGACGGGATTACCTTATGGCTTACTTAATAATAACCGGGTGTACCGGAATACCTATCGTTTCCCGGCTTATCATCGGGTAGATATTGGATTCTCTGTACAACTTTGGGATAAGGAGCGACGAGCTAGTCGCCCGAACCATCCCTTGAAGTTTTCAGAGAGTACCTGGTTAAGCCTTGAGGTGTTTAATTTACTGAAAGTATCCAACGTTGCCTCAAATACCTGGATTAAAACCATTTATAATACGCAGTATGCGATTCCTAATTTCTTAACCTCTCGTAGGATTAATCTACGATTACGGATGGATTTTTAGGGAATATCGGATGCCTGTTCCAAGATATGCTTAGTTGTTCGGGAGCATCAGCGAATAATAAAAATAGTTCAAAGCAAAAATACCATAGTCCACGATGAGTGCCCCTAAGAAAAAGATTCTCGGCCCCATTGAAATCGTTAGCTTCCTGGCTGCGATCATCATTATCGGCTATATCACGCTGAAAAGTAATGGTGGTAAGGTCTACGAACGCGCTGAGTCAACAGAAATCACCAATAATCCTACTGGTGAAGGGCAAACCTACTCAGGTCGTCGCGCCAACACCCAAAGAGAGGACCAGAAAGTTGAAGATATATTGCGCCAGATCTCTGATCAATTCGGGGAGGATAAAGTAGTTCGTTCTGTGCCGAATGATAAAAGCAGCCAGCCAAGTATGAGCAAGGATGAATTAAACTACATCAATCAGGTACGTAACAAGAAAAAGGAAGACGCTCGGACGGATGAGGAAATCGACTGGTTTAGCATTCTTAAAGCTTCCCATAAAACCTACTCAAAGGTTAAAAATGTATTCGAAGATGCGGGGATTGACATTGGTGATGCAGAGCGAGGCGTTTCTACTGCTCTGGTAAATGAAGCAGCAGAACGGACGATTTACCGTAAACTTGAAGAATATTTCGATATCCCTCCTGAAAAAACTAAAGACTTTGCACAAAAAGGACAACAAAAAATAAGTGATTGGGCACGGTTTGTGGATGAAAACAAGGAATAAACCCTCTATTTCATTGCTGTGTAAATAAGCGCCGGCGTAATTTTTAATTTATTACCGACACTTATATTTAAAAAATCAATCTAATTGTTATTTTTGCGTTGCATTTCTGATCTTACGAATCACTTTCTCTGGTTGCCATTTTACAAAAATTTATTAGGAGCAATAACTGCTCTTGTACCACGTATCATCTAGTCATTATGAAGATGTATCTCACACGCTTTATTGCGCTGTTATTGCTATGCGCAAACTACACCTTAGGCCTGGCACAAGCTAAGCCAGTCAAAACAATAGTTAATTCTAAACTTTCGCAGTCAATTATTCCACACTCTTGTGGCAGCGAACATGCGAACCATCGTTTAGGAGTGGAGAATCCCGAATATGCTCGCCAGTTGCAGCAGTTCAAAGAAGAGATTATCCCACAACTTTCCCAACAACAAGATAGTCGAATGTCTTCCGGGATTATTTATGTACCCGTGGTTGTCCATGTAATCCATAATGGAGAGGACATTGGTACCGGTGCTAACCTAAGCGCGGATCAGATTCAGGCTCAAATCGATATCCTGAATCAGGACTTTGCTGGTGAGAACCCAAATTTTGCAAATACACCTGCTCAATGGCAAGGCGATATCGGGAATCCTCAGATTCAATTTTGCCTTGCATCTTTAGATCCGAACGGAGATGCGACTGAAGGGATTACCAGAAGTAATATTGCCGTGACCGGAACGGATAGCGATAACAATAATATCGAGGATGAAATCAAACCAGCTACTACCTGGAACTCTAATAATTACTATAATATCTGGACCGTAGGTATCCCGGGGACAACTGCCGGAGGTGGAGTTACGGGCTATGCTTATTACCCGAGTGCTTTTACGATTGGAAGTAACTTTGATGGATCGGTAGTGGATTACCGATGGTTCGGAGGTCCTGGTTTTAGTCAATCGGGTTACAGTACTTTGACGCATGAAACTGGTCATTATCTGGGATTACCACATACCTTCAATGGCTTATCTTGTACCGTAGATGATGGGATTGCAGATACTCCTGAGATTGATAGTTCGACATCTTATTATACCCCGTGGTTAAATTGTAGCTCTACTTTTCCGACCGGACCAAGTAGCTGTGGCAACGAACATATGTACGTCAACTTTATGGATTATGTAAATGATGACGATTGTTCGACTTCTTTTACGAATGGACAAATAAATGTAATGCGCTCCGTATTGGAAGGTACGATGCCTTCAGGTGGATTTAATTATGGTAGCCGATTAGCGCTGACTAATAACGCATTAACAAGTTGTAGTTTTTATAGTGATGATGCTGGAATTGCGGCGATCATTACACCAGGGACCTCTTCTTGTTCTGATGGAGAGGCTATTCCGGTAGTGACTATTCAAAATTTTGGCACCAATACCTTAACGACAGTTACTACCTCTTATCAAATTAATACGGATTCGCCGGTCGAACAATCCTGGAATTTGTCGCTGGCTACGGGCGAAAAAATGGAGCTTACGCTCCAGGCCTTTACACCACCCGCAGGAGATTACGCCTTTTCGGTGACGACTGTCAACCCTAATGGGAATGCAGATGAGCAAACAGTGAATGATGCGATTGCAATACAGGTTAAAACGGTTGTTCCAACTAATCTTCCTTTAGCGGAAGACTTTGAAACGACCACCTGGAATCCAAGTAATGGAGGTTTATACCCTTATGATAATACGGGTGATGGGTTTATGTGGGAACGCATTGAAAATGTAAGTGGCTTTGGTACTGGAGTCGGAGCAGTTGTATTTAATAACTTTGACGGTTCAGGCGGAAGTAATCCAGGAGGTACTACTGACGCACTTATTACTTCGGTTTATAACTTTACGAATGTAACGGGAGCAAGCCTGACCTTTGATGTGGCATATGCTCCTTTTGATGCTACCTTTTATGATTCACTTAAGGTGTATGTCTCTACAGATTGTGGATCTACTTTTACAGATATGATCTACTCAAATGGTAATACCGGCCTTGCTACGGCACCCAATTCGGGCGCGAAGTTTACACCAACAGCATCTCAATGGAATACCATTACAGTTGGATTGGGGAATTATGATAATACTGAAAATCTAACGGTTGCTTTTGTCAATCAATCAGGTTGGGGGAATAGATTATTCCTTGATAATATAAATATATCCGGGAGTAGCAGTGTGGATTGTTCGACCCTGGCTGGACAAACCAGTAAAACGGATCTTACTTGTTTCGGCTCAAATGACGGAACAGCCCAAGTACAGGTCAGTGGTGGACAAGGACCTTATACCTACGCCTGGTCAACCGGTGAGACAACTAATGCTATTCAAAATCTTGGATCGGGAACCTATCTGGTTACTGTGAATGATGTCAATAATTGTGCAATTGAATCAAGTGTCGAAGTTACAACACCTGCTGAGCTTACGACTACAGTTGATCAAACTTCGCCAAGTGCCCCGGGAGTAAGTGATGGTTCAGCAACGATTAATGCTTCAGGCGGAACAGCACCATTTACATATCAGTGGGGTTCAGGTGCTACGGGAGCCACACAGAATAACCTTTCAGAAGGGACATATTCTATAACCGTCACGGATGCTAATGGATGTACAAGAGAACAGTCATTTACGATGTCTGCTTCTCCTGTAACTTGTGATGATTTTGATATATCAGTAAATGCTATTGAAATTATCTGTAATGGTGGAGAAGGTGGTTTATTAGCAAGTACAGTAGGAGGAACTTCGCCTATTTCCTATGAATGGAGTAATGGACCAACAACAAATTCTAACTTTAATATAACCGCTGGTGTCTATAGCGTTACTGCTACGGATAATGAAGGCTGTATCATTGCTGATACGATTACTTTAACTGAGCCACCTGCCTTGAATTTTGATTTGGAAATGACACCTGAATCAGCTCCAGGAGCGACTGACGGTACAGCTACTGCGAATGTAAGTGGTGGAGTACCTCCGTATACCTATTTATGGTCAACCGGAGCAACAACCAGCATGATAACGAACCTTACGGGAGGGAGTTATTTTGTAGAAGTATTCGATGCTTTGGGGTGCGGTGTATCAGGACAGATTGTTGTAGAGACCACGATTGATTGCAGTGATTTTGTACTGGAAGAAATTCAAGTTCAGGATGTAAATTGTTTTGGAGGGTTTGATGGACAGGCAACTGCTATTGTAAGTGGCGGAACAGAGCCTTACAGTTATATTTGGAGTAATAATGCTACCGGGCCTTCTTATGATAATTTTCAGACCGGCACTTATACGGTTACCATAGCTGATGATAATGATTGCTTGTTGGTTGGAGAAATATTTATTGATCAACCCGCAGAGGGACTCATGGCGACTTATACTTCAACGCCGGAGTCATTCCCAGGAAACGCGGATGGAGGTGCTGATGTGACGCCAAGCGGCGGAACGCCACCTTATACCTTTAGCTGGGGAGATAGTGGAACTTCAGAAGATTTAGAAAATGTAGAAGCCGGTACTTATGAATATGAGATTACCGACGCTAATGGTTGTATGCATACCATTTTCGTAATCGTGCCCGGAGAAAATTCACAATGTGCAGGTTTCGAAACGATGATTAATGTCTCTCATGTTACTTGTAATGGTGATGAAAATGGGATTATTGCTGCAATTGGTTTTGGTGGAACTATGCCATATAGCTATAATTGGGATTTTGGATCAACTTCGCCAAACTTAACAGAATTGAGTGGCGGAATCTATATCCTTACAACGACTGATGCCAATAACTGCGTAATTGTAGATACGGTTGAAGTTACTGAAGGACCTCCGATTGAAGTATCTGTCACTAGTACTGATGAAACAACTATAGACTCTGAAGATGGAACGGCAACCGTTATTGCGAGTGGTGGCACAGGAAGTCTGACTTACTTGTGGAGCAATAATGAAACGAGCCCAATGATTGATAATCTGGTTCCTGGTGTTTATACTGTTACCGTCACAGACGAAAATGATTGCTTTGTTGTTGAAGAGGTAGAAATCATTGAGTTTACAAATATCTGTTTCAATTTTGAAGCAGGCTTTGAAACTTCCCCTACTTCATGTTTCGATGAAAGCGACGGTGCCTGTGAAGTTGTAGTAGCTGGAGGGACAGAACCTTATTCAATTGAATGGTCTGACGGTGGTTCAGGGTTTATTCGAGATGGCCTCCCCGGAGGTGCTGTTACGGTTACGGTTACAGATGATAATGACTGTCAAATAGTATTAGATATAGTAATCGAGTCACCATCTGCTTTGAATTTAGATGTAATTGGTTTTGGAGGAAGCTGTGGACAAGCAGGTACAGCATTGGCTCAATTGACCGGAGGAACTCCGGACTATGATTTCGTATGGAATACAGGCGACACTACAAATGTAATTGAAGATCTGGAAGATGGAATGTATAGTGTAACTGTAATTGACGCAAACGGATGTATGGCCGAAGGAGAAACGCTTATCGAAAATAACTTATCGGGACTTGAAATAGAAGCGATATTGGACGCTCCGTCTTGCTTTGGAGTATCTGATGGCGCTATTGATATTACGGTATTACAAGGTACTGAACCTTATACTTTTAGTTGGTCAAACGGGGCAACTACTGAAGATCTTGAAGATTTGCCTTCGGATGATTATACCGTATTGATTACTGATGCAGAAGGCTGTTCCTTCCTTTCTACCTATGATTTGACTGCGCCAGCGGAACTAAATGTTGATATTGACTGGACACCATCCGGAAGTGGTAATGATGGTACGGCGACTGCAAATGTTTTTGGAGGAACTACACCATATACGTATGCCTGGTCCAACGGGTCCGCTTCTCCACAAATTGATAATCTTTTGTCCGGTAATTATTCGGTAACAGTAACTGATGCCAATGGTTGTACCGGAGAAGGTAGTGTCTTTGTTGGTGTTACAGCGATTGAAGATTTAGTAAATCTTAATGAATGGAATGTAGTGCCTAATCCATCGAATGGACAGTTTATGATTAATGCGAGTTTCAATGTATCCGAGGAGGGTATACTTGAGGTGTATAATGTACTTGGTCAACGGGTATGGACACAAGGATTCTCAGCACAACAATTAATCATTGAAGCGGACCTAAGACGCGAGGCTGCTGGAACTTACTTCTTAGTACTCAGGACTACAGAAGGAAAAGCTACCCGAAAGCTGATCGTTAAAAATTAATACTGACAAGTCCTAGACCTGTAGATAAATAATAATGCTCCGGATTTTGGTAAAACACCAAGGTCCGGAGCATTTTAATTTAATGCCATGTGCTTAATTAGGTAAAAAATCTAACCGCTTATATTCTTTTATAACCTTGCTGTTGTCATGCTCCTGATATAATCTTAAAGTGGCATAATCAATCATTTCGAATTGCCAACGTTCAAGTTTTACTGGCTCACCATAGTAGAATAGTTCAAGCTCGTTTCGATGGCCATGCGTTTTATAAACTCCAACTTTAAAATGCCCGTCTTCATCACCTTGCCTGAATATATGATCCCAACGAAAGAAGAGGTATGGTTGTTTTTGTTCGGCGGAAGAAGCCTTCTCCGGCTGAGATAAACCCCAGATTCCAAAAAGTTGATTGGCAGGAGCAGTTGGGATTTGTTCCCCACGTTTTAGATGTACCGTAACGGTTTGACCTTCTTCTTCCCGGGTCCAAATCATATCATTTTCTCCAACTTGAACGGAAAATGGACCAAAGTTGTCTTTAAATCCGTTTACGTTAATGATTTTCAACTCACTACTACCTTCATCGAATTGCCAGGTGCCGACAGAATGCTGTAACCAGCCATTCCCGGAAGCCTGTGTATTATCGGGATGCAGTTGCGTCCATCGTGCTACGGGTGTCATTTCTTCTTTTCCGACACTTACCTTATCAATTAACCAAAGCCCGGTAAGTTCTTTTGCACTCGTACAAGAAAAAGTTATGAAGAAAAATAAAGTAATAGAATAGTAAAGAACCTTCATAGCTATAGCTTTATTCATTTTTTAGAATGTGAGTGTACTTTATTATTTGGATGCGAAAAAATGCAAAAAGGATGTATCAGAGCAGGGATAGTTTTCTTTTGTTTACCTTTGCGGCTTAATAAAATAAATTGACTTGATAAATATTGGAAAATACACAAGGCTTGATGTAGTCAAAGAAGTTGACTTTGGTTTATATCTGGATGGAGGACCATTTGGTGAGTTATTATTGCCTGCAAAATATGTCCCTGAAGGAACGGTGCCCGGAGATGAAATAGAGGTGTTTATTTATGCTGACTCAGAGGATCGCTTAATTGCAACCACTCAGACTCCTAAAGCAATTGTTGGTTCTTTTGCTTATATGGAAGTGCGCCAGGTAAATGAATATGGGGCATTTTTGGATTGGGGAATAGACGGGAAAGACCTGATGGTACCTTTTAGAGAACAAAGAGAAAGAATGGAAGTTGGTAAATCTTACCTGGTACGCGTTTATCTGGATGAGCGTACTGACCGGATTGTTGCTTCGTCTAAGCTCAATAAATTCGTCGAATCTAAAGGAGGAGACTATAGCCCTAACCAGGAAGTTCAAATTATTGTTGGAGATGCTACTGACCTGGGGTACCGCGTTATAGTAGATGATCTGTATTGGGGGGTCTTATATAAAAATGAAATTTTCCAAGCTTTAAAGCCCGGAGCATCTCTCAAGGCATACATCAAAAATATTCGGGAAGATGGGCGGATTGATCTCAGCCTGCAGGTGCAGGGAGTACAATCTATCGACCATTCGTCAGAGAAGGTACTATCAGCGATAAAAGAAAATGATGGCTTTTTGGCTTTAACGGACAAGAGTTCGCCTGATTTGATTTATCAGAAAATGGGTATGAGTAAGAAGGCTTTTAAACGCGCAATTGGAAGTTTATATAAGCAACGATTGATTAAGCTGGAGAAGGATGGGCTGCGGTTGTCGTGAATCATAAGTCATGAGTCATAAGTCATGGGTGATGGGTCATAGGAAATAAGTCATTAGTCATTAGTCATTAGTCATAGCATAGGTCATGGGGCATGGTTTATGATGAGAATGTGTATTATCT
>JAHDHW010000291.1 GCA_020631105.1 Saprospiraceae bacterium
ATGACTCATGACCTATGACTAATATCTTATCGTCTTCTACCAGAAATATCCTACTACAAATGTTGTAATAATCAATAGGATAATCGAGAGATATCTATAATTCAAATACCACGGCAAATCTGCTAATTCTGCTGTTTCTTCTTTAATTAATTTTGGTGTCCAAATCATGCCTTTGAGTTTCTCCTCACTTGGTGCGGCAGTACTCATACTAACGATAATATGTACAATTAAGCATAAGAAGAATAAGACAGTTGTTCTTAAGAGGAAGTGCATTTGGAAAAACCAGTGATCTACTTCAGAGACGATCCCGATGACCCATATGGCAGCCATTAGCATTCCGAATAAGAGACTGACGATACTTCCGGTGCTGTTTGCACGTTTCCAGAATAAGCCTAATAAAAATGCGGAAACAACCGGAGGAGCGATATAGCCCAGAATATCCTGTAAGTATTTGAATAGATCACCGTATTTACCAATCATAGGCGCCCATAAGGAAGCAAGAATCACTAAGACTAGGGTAGAAATCTGCCCACTTCGTACTAGTTGCTTACTCGTCATATTAGGTCTTAATTTGTTGACAAAGTCCATAGTGATCAAAGTAGAGGCAGAGTTGAAGGTCGCAGAAATACTACTCATCATTGCGGCTAATAATCCGGCGATTACAAGTCCAAGCAGACCTGTCGGTAATAAGTCGAAGACCATGGTTGGATAAGTGAAATCTGTACAGAAAAGAAGGTTCTCACAAATACCGTCAGGGTTGGCTCCTGAAGTAGGAACCGCATAATTGAAGGTTTCATTTCGGTATAATAAATAAGCAATTGTACCAGGAATAACCATGATTAAAACAACCGGTAACTTCAATAAACCAGCGAATAATGCTCCCCATCGTCCGTGGTTTAGATTTTTGGAACTTAGTACTCGTTGTACCATAAACTGGTTGTTTGCCCAAAAGTAGAATCCTAATAAAGGGACACCTGTTAAAAGTCCCCACCAGGGCACAATTGGCCCGCCCTCAGTTGCTTTCCACCAGGGGCCATTATTATCTCGGACTATACTAAGTGCTTCGGTAGCATTTTTGTCAATTTCACCAGCAGCATTCAATTCATTAAGCTGATCAATCATTCCGCTCCATCCGCCTACTTCACTCAAACCGTAGTAAGTCAAGATACAAGATCCAAAAATGAGTACAACTGCCTGTATAACTTCTGTTTTTACCACAGAGTTCAAACCACCGGGGATGGTATAAGCGGCTGCGGAGAATGCCAAAAGGACGATTACAAGCCAGGGTGGGAGAGAAGGAAAGATTAAGCCGAGCACTATGGTTCCTACATAAAGTGAGGCTGCCGTATCAATCAGTACATTTCCAACCACAGTTATAAAGGAGAAATAGTATCTCGATCGTTGATCATATCGTTTCTCCAAAAATTCCGGCATGGTATAAACACCACTCTTTAAGTAAAACGGCAGAAAGAAAATGGCAAAGAATACCAGTACGAGTACTGCATACCATTCATAGTTATAAACCGTCATATCCAGAATGTAAGCAGATCCTGCCAGTCCAATAAGTGTAGAACTAGAGATGTTAGCAGCAAAAAGAGAAATACCAACTACGGGCCAAGTCAGACTTCTGCCACCAAGAAAATACTCCTCGGAATTAGCGCGCTTGGATTGCGATATACCATAAACTATAATACCAACAAAATAGAGGGCGATTACGATAAAATCAAAGGTGTCAAGATTCATTTCCATAGTAAGTCAGTTGTATTTTAGAATGTATCTATAAATAATAGAAACCTCTGTATATTATACAGTTAGGTTGATCTTATTGTCTAATGAAATTTTCAGGAAAAGTAGAAACAGAGATTAAGATAGGAAATGATCGATAAAGCAGTAAGAATTGTAGTGCTTTTTTGGTAGTGGGCATAAAAAAAGAGCGAAGCGTAACCAATTCACTTCGCTCTTTATACAATCGCCCGATTGTATTATTATGAAAAAGATTTGAACTCCGAGGAGCTCAAAAAAAGTACTACCATTTAATTTTAAACCATTTAACCAAAAAACTTTTAAAAAGTGTCGGGCGATATATTTTTAGGTTTTATTCTATCTTTTTAGAATCCTGTCTTGTTTTCTTATTGCATACCGCAATAATGTTATGTTGCTAATGTAGGTGTAATTTTTACAATAAGCAAAGTTTGGATACTTTTTTTTTGATTAATTATTTAGTTAATGTAAGCTTCTGGCACTGAACAACATGGGTAACTAATGTTGGGTGATTCATTATGAATACTGATAATGTTTAAATAATTGTTAGCTAAGCTATTTTATACGCTTTAAATTCGAATATTTATTGCCTTGGAAATGGAGTCAAATGAAAAGATAAACTTTAGAGAACGAAAATATAGTTTATGCCAGGTCAGGCTACCGATAAATAATCGATTTACATTATCTTCGGGCTTCAATTTTATCCATAAATCATTAGGATTATCATGCAAGAAAAAATACAAAGAGGATCATTTTGTGTACATGAGTTACCGGATCAAAGGAAGAACAAACCGCATCAGCTACCAATCTATGCGACTTCCTCATTTGAGTTTGAAAGCATTGATCAGGGGATTGATATCTTCACTGGAAAGGAATCCGGACATCTTTATAGTCGCTATGGTAATCCTACCATTGAAGTGGTTGCGGAGAAGATTGCAAGGTTAGAGGGCTTTGGTATGGATATTAATCCAAAGGCCTATTTATGTAGTTCCGGGATGTCCGCAATCTCGACTCTGGTGATGGGGGTATTGAGTAAGGGGGATAAAATACTTTCTCAGGGGAATCTATATGGCGGAACTACGGAGTTATTTGTCAAAATCCTGCAACGCTTTGGAGTAGATTTGGTATTGACTAACCTAAATGATCTGGCCGGGGTAGAAGCGGCGATTAAAGCAGATCCTGCGATCAAAATGATTTACATGGAAACGCCAGCTAACCCTAGTTTGGCCTGTGTTGATCTGGAAGCTATCGCTACTTTGGCTAAACAGTATAATATTTATAGTGCAGTGGATAATACTTTCTGTACGCCGTATCTTCAACAACCCTTTAAGTACGGATTTGATTTCATCGTACATTCAACTACTAAATACCTCAATGGTCATGGCAATTCGATCGCCGGAGCAATTGTAGGAAGAGATGCTGAGCTCATGCACTCGAAAGTGTGGACCGCATTAAAATTATTAGGGACTAATTGTAATCCCTGGGATGCCTGGCTGACGAATAATGGCATCAAAACACTAGAGCTTCGTATGGATCGACATTGCGCGAATGCCTTAGCTATTGCAGAATTTTTAGAGGCACACCCGAAAGTGATTAAGGTAAACTATCCAGGACTTGAAAGCCATCCGGACCATGCGATCGCTAAAAAGCAGATGAAAGCTTTTGGTGGTATGTTGAGCTTTGAGGTCGAAGGTGGAGTAGAGGCAGGTAAGGCTTTTATGAATAAAATTGAACTATGTGTCCTTGCACCAACTTTAGGTGATGTCGATACTTTGATTTTGCATCCGGCTTCTATGTCGCATTTGAATATTCCGCGAGAGATTCGGTTGAAAAATGGGATCACCGATGGCTTGATTCGGGTTTCGATTGGTATTGAGAATGTCGAAGATTTGATTGCGGATATTGGGCAGGCGCTTTAACGATCAATCAGCATTCAGCATTCAATATTCCTTCATTCA
>JAHDHW010000082.1 GCA_020631105.1 Saprospiraceae bacterium
ACTCACTAACAAATTATGATTACAGTTTTCACCGATGCTTATTTTATGAAGCAAGCTTACCTCGAAGCTCAGAAGGCATTTGAGAAAGGAGAAATTCCGGTAGGTGCAGTGATCGTATGTAACGAACAAATCATAGCAAGAGCACATAATAATACTGAGCAGTTGACAGATGTAACCGCTCATGCAGAAATAATGGCGATGACTGCTGCATCCACTTACCTAAGAAATAAATACCTAAATGATTGTACTTTGTACGTAACGCTCGAGCCTTGTATCATGTGTGCGGGAGCAATTCATTGGGCTCAACTTGGAAAGCTGGTATACGGAGCAAGTGATGAGAAACGAGGCTTTATGCGCTATGGTAAAGAGCTCCTGCATCCTAAAACACAGGTTGAGTTTGGTGTGATGAATGCAGAATGTGCAAGTCTGCTAAAGGATTTTTTCTTAGACAAACGCTAATGTTCAATTTTAGATTTCTTAGCAATTCCTATCCATTTTTATTTCCCTGTCTATTGTGTTTTTGCTCCTGATTATATTCCTATTTTTTGTTTTTACAAACAAAATTGTGTAAACTATTTGTTTAAATAAATAATTTGTTTTAATTTGCGTACTGAATCGGAGCTGCAATAAACAGCTGCGTTCCGGTTGGTCTATGAAACACACGAGCAAATTCTATTTGCCTATTATTAAATGAATCGATGAGGCTTGATGCCTGTGTCGAAATATAAAACCCTACATCATGATTCGAGACGATAGAGTTCAGTTAAACGAAAGATTTATTAATGTATTCAACATCCTGGTAGAACGTGGAGATATCGTTCTGAATGACCGTGGAGGAAAGGGGATAGGAGATTTTGCAGAGAAAATACTCGGAAATCGGGCTTATGGTCATATTATTCGGGCCTTTTTGAATCCCGATGATAAACGTGTAATTGATTATCGACACGCACGGATATTATGTGGCATTTATGGGGTGAATGAAGCTTATATGATAGATGGGATTGGAACTCCATTTGGTTTTGATCTACCACATATGAATGATGGTAATGGAGAACCGGTCAAAAAAGGTAACATTTTATTTACTTCTGTTGAAGCTTTTGCAGGTTCTGGTGAAGCTGGAACGTCAGCTGGATCTGCTGCCCCTGAGGATAGCGAATACTTTTCCTTGCCAGGAGTAAGCGGAAGCGGATATGTTGCTTTTCCGGTAGATGGATCTAGTATGGAGCCATTGATTATGAGCGGAGATATAGTAATCTGTCGGCAGATCAGTGGAGCCCACGAAATTAAGGATAACGAAATCTATGCAGTAAAAAGTAATGGAGCACTCTGGATAAAGCATGTTCAGAAAGTACTTAATAATAGAGGTCGCGTTAGCGGGCTTAAATTAATATCTGCGAATAACCTGGAATTTGATCCTTTTGAAGAAGAGGTGAATGAGCATACACGCTTGTTCAAAGTGGTACGTAAAATCAGTGATCTGTAGAGACTGTTCCTGAGCAAATAACTCAATAGGACTTTTCTTGTTGAATTAATGTTTGATAAAGGATTATTTTTAAAATAAAATGTTTTAAATAATTGTTGATTTAATCAAAATGTTTTATCTTGTGATTGTTATTGGTTATTAGATTAGTCAACTTATAATCTAGATGGATAAAAACAATCGACAAGAACTTAATAGACGATTTGCAGAAGTTTTTCAAGCTTTAGTGGAGCAAGGGGCAATAGTCAAAAGTGATCGATCTAAAAGTAAGACTGCTTTTGCCAGTAAGCTAGGTACAAAAGGACACATTATCGATTTGTACTTGAAAGGAAAACGTCAGATTACTTATGAACAGGCGAAATTGCTTTGTTCAAATTTTGGAGTAAATGAACTGTTTTTGTTTCAGGGAATCGGAAGCCCTTTTGAAAAAACTAAACTACCGGACCCAGAAGAAAAACTAGCAATGGCCCTAGGTATTAATTTTTCACCGAATATTTTATTTACGAACGTTGAGGCATTTGCCAGCAATACAGTCGGTGTTGATTTACTAGAGGAAAATGAAAGATTTCATATTCCCGGAGTCAACGGCGATCTGGTTGCCTTCAATATTAATGGTGATAGCATGGCGCCAACTATTTTGGCTAGTGATATGGTCATTTGTAAGCCCATAGAGTTTCAGGATGAAATGATAGATAATGAGGTGTATGCAGTGGTGACTAACCAATCCGTCTGGGTTAAACGTGTACAAAGGTGTTTTGATAGACATCATAAATGGACACACCTCAAACTGATCTCAGATAATCATGAAGAGTTTGATCCCTTCATCATCGAGATAGGAGAAGTGAGAAAGTTGTTGAAAGTTACTAGACGATTAACTGGAATGGGGTAGCGTTTTATAAAGTTGAGCAATAGCGTTTGGACTTATCGTAGGGTTTAAAACTTACGAATGAAAGCGATCAATGCTCAAGCATTCAAATTAATATAATTAGATAGTCTCTCTAATCATATCCTGCTGTTTTTTGATTCAAACTCCCGGGCTTTTGCTATCGGGAGTTTTTTATTTTCGCTGCCGCATGGCTTCGTAGAGCATCATTCCGGTGGCAACTGAAACATTAAGTGAATCCGTTTGTCCCTTCTGCGGAATCTTAAATAATTGATCTACTTTACGCAATACCGCCGGGCTTACTCCATCTCCCTCAGAACCAATAACGAGCGCCAAAGGAACAGAGAAATCCAAATCAAAAATAGAAGAAGAAGTGCCAAGGCTACTGGCATAAACTTTAATTCCATTGAGTTGAATGGTCGCAATAGCCTCAGTTAAGCTTTTCTCTCTGCAGATGAGGATTTGAGTGAGTGCTCCGGCAGAAGCTTTGAGTGCATCCGGATTAATTTGCGCAGAGCCTTTTTCCGGAATAACGATAGCTTGGACTCCACAAACTTCTGCGGTTCTAGCTATAGCTCCAAAGTTTCTAACATCCGTAACACCATCCAGTATTAATATTAGAGGCGTCTCTGATTTTTCATAAATCAAAGGAAGTACATCCTCAAGCTTGTAATAATTGACCAGAGAAAGAAAGCCAATGATGCCTTGATGATTCCCTTTGTAAATTCTATTAAGCTTTTCCTTAGGTACGGATTGGGTAGGAATTTCAAATTGCTTACATAAGGCCTTGACCCGGTGATCAACATCACGTTCAATACCTTTTTGAATAAGAATACGTTCGAAAGTATTACCAGAAGTGATAGCATCCATGACTGGATGTCTACCAATGATCATGGTTTTGTTTTTTTGACCTTTCATATTTTGATTTACGGATGAAGAAACAACACAGAAAAGAATAGTTACTCCTATTCTTCTTCTTGTTTCGCCATCTCTTCTCTCATCTCATCTACTTTTTCTTCAATCTTATCTCCTACTACTTCCGCTACAGCCTTAATCGTATCAACAACATCATTAAGAGCTTCTCCCATAGTAGTACTGATTGCACCTAACAAGGAATCTTCAGTAGGAGCAGATTCTTTCTTAGTAGAGTCATCTTTGTCCTTTAGTGCTTCTGCTGCTTTCTCAAGTTTTTCAGCATCATCCGAAAGCTTTGCCTTTTGAGCTTCAATATCAGCTGCAATTTTTTCTTTAGCTGCAGCTTTAGCAGCATTAATTTCGTTTTGTTTGGCTTCTTTCGCTTTTAGAGATTCAATCTTTCGTTCCAGTTCCGCTTTCGTTTTAAGCATATCGTTATATTTCTCTTCCTTAGAAGAGATCCGCTCTTCGATCATTTTAATCTTGGCCTGCCGGATTTGCGCTTCGAGCTGACCTTCAGATTTTTCTACTTTATGGTTCTGAAAAGAAAGGTCATCTTTGTCTCGCTTGATAGAATTCTCCATTTTGCCAACAGCATTCAAAAGACCGTTGTATCGTTTTTGAATGCGATCTAATGGTGAACTATCATTATATGCATTATTACCAAAGCGCTTTTCTTTTACCGTTTTAAAAGAATCGTCGATTCGTTGCCAAAGTTTAGAACGGTGCTCTCGAGTAAACTTAGTGTCTTTAAATTCTCGCTGAATCTTCTTAAGCTCATCAAAGATGACCGTAAGATTCATTCCTTCTTTTACACGAGTCTCAATATCCTCTAAGGTAGACGAGAATTTCTTGAAATGCTCGTCAGAAGTTTTATTGAATTCATCGTCCATAGTAGAACGCAAATCCTTAAGCTTCGCGAATAAATCATTTACACCATCACGTAACGAATTAGCATGCTCCCGAAATAGATTCTTGTCCCTTACCTGTGTTTGTACTTTACCCCAGAATGTCTTCAGGGTGTTCCAGGTAGCAGAATCGTAAGCACCAAGCTGTTCGATTTTTTCTTTTAATTCTGAAAATTCAGATTGATAGGCTTCGTTTAGCTTAGCAGAAAGTACCACGAAATGCCATTCTGTTTGTGCGCGTTGAATAAGGTCACCTCTACTTACTTTAAGTTCGTCTGGAAGTAAGCCCTCCGTCATACTTAAATCTTTTTCAAGGTGAGTATAACCTTCTGGAAAACTAACTTCTTTTCCAAGCCTCCATTCATCCATAAGTTGTTTGCCAAAAGCTTCCGTTACAATTTCTTCAGGGAAAGTGTAAATATCAACTTTGTTTTCCAGTGCGCGTAGACTAATCGCGATCAATACTTTTTGTTCTTCCGCTTTGGTTCCCCAAAGTACTAACTTCGTTTTCATGATACTTTTCTGTTACGTTTACAAATCGTTGGACCTATCATATAATGGTCCGATAATCGTTTACTGTGATCTTCAAAAAATCTAACTTTACAAATTAATACGATTGATGAATATGCTCATCAATCGTATTTACCTATCTAAAATAATCATTTGTGGCCTAATTCTCAAATTATCGACAAATTGCGACTGAAGATAAACCAACTTGATTATTAATTTTTACTTGCTAGGATTCAACCGTACTCGTTCCAACCAAAGCGTGTTTTACAAGATATTCTGCAATTTGTACAGCATTGGTTGCAGCTCCCTTACGAAGATTGTCAGAAACAATCCAAAGGTTAAGCGCATTTGGACGCGTGTCATCTCGTCGGATTCTACCAACGAATACATCATCTTTTTCATGAGCAGATCTTGGAGTAGGGTAGACATTATTAGCAGGATCATCCTGAATAGTAATTCCCGGAGTCTTGCGTAGGTCTTCAATTATATCTTCGAGGTCAAAAGACTCTTTCGTTTCGATATTTACAGCTTCACTATGTCCACCAACCACTGGAATACGAACTACAGTGGCAGTCACTTTAATACTATCATCACCTAGGATTTTACGAGTCTCGTTAACCAGTTTCATCTCTTCGGTAGTATAGCCATTCGCTTCGAAATCACCTCCATGAGGGAAGCAGTTTTTGTCGATTGGATGTGGGTAAACTTTTTCTCCGTTGATTCCTTCTCGCTCATTTTCCATTTGCTTTACAGCTGCTACACCTGTTCCGGTTACACTTTGGTATGTTGAAATTACTAAACGGTCAATACCATATTTACGATGAATAGGTAATAGGGCAAGCACCATCTGAATAGTACTACAATTAGGATTAGCGATAATTTTATCTTGCGGTTGAAGTTCTGAAGCATTGATTTCAGGGACCACAAGTTTTTTATCTGTATCCATCCGCCAGGCACTACTATTATCCACTACGGTGATGCCTGCTTCTGCGAATTTAGGAGCCCATTCCTTTGATGTACCTCCTCCTGCGGAGAAAATAGCAATATCTGGTCGACGATCAATTGCATCCTGCATACCAATAACAGTATGCTGCTCTCCTTTAAAGGTGATTTGCTTTCCAATAGATCGAGGAGATGCTACGGGTAAAAATTCTGTGACCGGAAAATTTCTTTCTTCCAAAATACGACACATTACGGTGCCTACCAGGCCAGTAACGCCAACGACTGCTACTTTCATTTTAAATGTTAAGTTTAAATTAGTGTAAATTCTAGAACCAAATACCGGTTTTATTAGTAGAGCTAGGCCCAAATATACGGGCATTTGCATTTTATTGCTATTTTTGGTTTATCCAATTTATAATAAGCTATCATCTCTCTGCACAAACGCTAATTTTGATGGTGATTAAGATTAATTATTTGCCCAGGCGCAATAGCCCAATGAACAAAGCTCTCCTTAAAGTAATCAGGCCATTTTTTACGTTTTTAGTACTGCTGTTACTAGGTCAAGGTCTATATGCTCAGTTTCAGGATAATTTTGATGATGGTAGTTTTCCGAACGATCCTGATTGGCTGGGGGATACGGATATCTACCAGGTCAATGCTTCCAATGAACTTCAGTTAATGGATGTTGATGGAGGAACTTCATATATCTATACTGCTCTGGCAACAGGGGATACTGCTACCTGGGAATTCTTTTTTAGATTAGAATTTGCACCATCAACTTCTAATCAACTAAAGGTTTATTTGACTTCAAATAGTTCCGACTTAGAAGGCGCATTGAATGGATATTTTCTCCAGATAGGCGCATCGGGTAGTGAAGATGCGCTTGAATTACGACGTCAGGATGGTTCGAGTTCGACAGTATTGCTTAGTGGACAACTTGGGGGTGTTGCTGACGAACCGGCGGTGAGGGTTCGGGTAACCCGTTCAACTGGAGGAGAGTGGCAGCTATTTGCAGACTACACCGGCGGAGCTAATTTCCAAGACGAAGGATCAGTGAATGATAATACATATACTTCGGGGAGTTTCTTTGGATTTAGTTGTGAGTATTCTTCTACACGTAAAGACAAATTCTTTTTTGATGATATATTCGCTGGCCCTATCGTGCAAGATGAAACGGCGCCGGTTCTGCTGAGTGCCGAGGCGCAGGATGCGAATACAGTGCTACTGACATTCGATGAGGCTTTAGAGGAAAGTGTCGCTGAAAATGCAGCCAATTATTCGCTGGATAATGGCGGGATGATAAACTCTGCTACGCTTTCGACTCCAACTGAGCTTATACTGGATGTGAATATGCTGATAAGTGGATCTACCTATACAGTAAGTGCAGATAATATTAGTGATCTAAATGGAAATGTGGCAGATCTTCAGGAATTTTCCTTTTCCTTCTTCTTGTTGGAAGCAGCGGATGAATTCGACATCCTGATTAATGAAGTTTTTCCAAACCCGGACCCGACGGAAGCTATGTTGCCGGATGCGGAGTATGTAGAGCTTTTTAATCAAAGCAATAAAGCAATTGATCTGCAAGATTTTCAATTGGCGGATGCTAGTAGTGCAAAAACGCTTCCTGCTTACATTCTAGCCCCTCAGTCTTATCTGATTATCTGTGATCAGGATGATGTTGCGCTATTTTCATCTTTTGGAGAGGTGCTAGGTGTTTCCAGTCTTTTTGCCTTGAACGATAGTGGAGATGATGTAATATTGACGGATCCATTTGGGCAGGTAATACACAACATGACTTACACAACTGCGACTTACCAGGACGAGGATAGATCTTCCGGAGGGTATTCGCTAGAACTCATTAATCCTACCTTGTATTGTCAGGGGGCATCAAATTATCGGGCCTCAGTTGCAAATACTGGTGGGACACCAGGTACCCAGAATTCTCTATTTGATGATACTCCTGATTTAAATGCTCCTCAGGTCTTGGGCGTGCTGGCTAAAGCAGCAGATGAAGTTATTGTCACTTTTGATGAACCTATGACAGATGCGGTAACATTGTCGAATGGATTGTCTATCAACGGTGTAGGCGCAATTCAAAACGCATCGCTTAGTGAAGATGGAAAAACGTTAGTATTTAATATCAGCACTCCTTTCTTTCAGGATCAACAGAATTATACCTTAAATCTAAGTGCTCCAGTGGCGGATTGCTCCGGAAATGAAATTGAATCGATTGATTTCTCTTTTACCTATTATGAAGCTCAGGATGGAGATCGTTATGATATATTAATCAATGAATTTTACCCGGATTTTTCACCCTCCCTAGGTCTGCCAGAGAAAGAGTATGTAGAATTATATAACCGGAGTGACAAAACTATAAACCTGGAAAATTATGAGTTTCGTAATGGGAATGACGTTGCACTACTTCCTTTTTATTTGCTTTTGCCAGGCGCTTATGTAACGGTATATGAATCAGGTGGCCGAGGATTTGACATATATGGCGATACTCTGGTCCTTGATGATTTTATAGGTTTGGCGAACGAAATAGACGAGTTTGGCTTATATGACCCTTCTGGTCTATTGATTCATAATGTCCTCTATACCGTCGGCTGGTATCAAGATGCAGCTAAATCTGATGGAGGGTACAGTTTAGAACTCATCAATCCCGATGCACCATGTTTATTCGGATCGAATTGGATTGCTTCGACAGCTGCAATCGGAGGAACGCCAGGACAAGAGAATAGTGTGCTTAATCTACAGGTGGATGATACTCCATTGGAACTCCTTAGTGTTTTTCCATCTGGTGACAATGGTTTGAGTTTAACCTTTAATAAAGCAGTTGATATTGACGTAGCAGAAGATATTAGCCTTTATACAGTGGATGGGCTTAATGGATTGATTGCAATAGTACCCGATATACTTCCTAACAGAGTGATCATTGAGTTTGCTGAATCTTTTGTGCCAGATCAGGTATACGAAATAGTGATCGATAACGCAATGACTGATTGTAGTGGAAATGAGATTGTACCGGATTCCAGGGCATTATTTGCAATACCTCAGAAAATTGAAGCCGGGGATATCATTATTAACGAAGTATTATACGATCCGGAGACCGGAGGCGCGCGATTTATAGAGCTGGTAAATAACTCTGATAAGATATTTAATATTGGGGATTTAAATTTTGCGACAAGAGGAGATGATGGTCAGAGTATTGAAAGGATTTCTGAAGTGTTAATAAATTTTCTAATATTCCCTGGTGAATATGTAGTGATTAGTCCATTACCAGAAGATATTTTACAACGTTATAATGTTGAGTTTCCAGAGCGAGTGTTTTTTGGAGCTTTACCTGCTTACGATAGTAAAGAGGACGAAGTACTATTATTCGTCCCGGATGTACTTGGTCCCAGAATTATTGATGAATTAGTATATACGGATGAATTCCATAATGCCTTATTAGATGATACAGAAGGGGTATCTTTAGAGCGGATTACCTTTAATGGACCTACGAACGATCCGAATAACTGGCAATCAGCAGCAGCCACTATTGGCTATGCTACACCAACCTACCTGAATTCGCAGTTTCTTGAACCTACTACTTCATCGGCGAATACCTTTGAATTGCCAAACCGTACCTTTAGCCCTGATGGAGATGGATTTGAAGATGTTTTGATTATAGATTATGCAAGCCCACAAGGTGGATGGGTAGCGAATATCCGGATTTACGATGCTAATGGGAGGTTAGTAAAACAGTTGGTAAATAATGAATCCTTAGCTTCGGAAGGTAACTTTATATGGGAAGGAGATAACGATGAAGGAACCAAGGCCAGAATCGGTATCTATATTGTTTGGACAGAAGTTTTTAAAGAAAATGGAGAAGTTGAACAGAAAAAACTAACTTGTGTCTTGGCAGGACAATTAGATTGATTTACATTAAAATATTATGGATAATCCTTTGTTTTGCATAGATTTATAAGAGAATTGCCAGGCTTAAGAGATAAAAATTGCATATTTGCAGTAGTATATCTTGACGTATAATAATAAATATTATCTTTGTCAAAGACTATGACGGCTAAGTTCTTAAACCAAAAATACATCATCAACGCCTTAAGTATCGTACTTGTCTTAGGCCTCGCCTTTTGTATTTTACCACTAGATCATTTTACTTTTAAAATTGGAGCACATTACTCTGTACAGGCAATGCTGTCTTATCTAGCATTAGGCCTTGTCTTTATGATGCTCAAAGGATATAGGTTAATGTATGTTAGCTTTGCTTGTTGTGCAGTCCTTTGTCTGTTCCTAAAATATACGACCAATAGTGATATTAGTCCCTTAAAACTAGCTACGGAAAAATCAATTAACGTTGCTCATTTCAATGTCTCCGCCAGCTCTGATTATGAAATGATGATTGATAAAATACTCAATAGTGGAGCAGACCTCATTTCTTTGCAGGAAGTATCACCGGATTGGGATGGCGTATTACAAGAAGCAATTACTGAAGCCTACCCATATTCAAAAACGGTAGTGCGTTTCGACCCTTTCGGTTTGGCCGTTTATTCAAAACTACCACTTAATAATCTGGACACCTTCGTTTGCGCAAATGTTCCGAATATCATAGGAACTGTGAAGATGGAGCAATCAGATACTGAAATTTGCTTTATCACTTCTCATGCTTTACCACCTTTTTATTCAAGTGATTATAAACGCTTGCGCAACCATTTGCACCGCATTGCGGATTACGCACTGGAGGCTTCTTGCCCGGTGATTACAATAGGTAACTATAACGCAGTTCCCTGGTCTTATGAAATTCAGGATTTTCGTTCAGTATCAAGACTAAATGATAGTCGAAGAGGTTTCTTACCAACGGCTAATGGATCTTTTTCAATTTTTCAATTGCCATCAGACCATATTTTCCATAGCGATCAATTGGAATGTATCCACTTTGAAGATATTAATGACCCAACACTGGGGCACATCGGAATTAAAGGAGCCTATCAATTTGATCCCGACTACTCCTCCTTATAAATCAAAGCATTCGTCCTCAAACTATAATTTAAGTTTAAGTAATTCTACAATCTAACGATATGTTGAAAAAGCGTATTGAAAGCTTTAAGTATGCCTTTGCCGGGATTGGCCACTTTGTCAAATCAGAGCCCAACGTGATTATTCATTTATTCGCAGGTGTCATAGCCACAGGAATGGGCTTCTATTTTGGAATTAGTAAAATGGAATGGTGCCTGGTCGTTTTTGCGATTGGATCAGTGTTGACTGCAGAAGCCTTTAATACAGCAATCGAGTACCTTACGGATTTAGTGTCTCCGGATTATCATGTGTTAGCCGGAAAGACCAAAGATGTTGCAGCAGGTGCAGTATTAATATCAGCTATCGCCGCAGCGATTATTGGAGTGATTATCTTTCTACCTAAAATACTAAGCTTAATAGAAGGAGGAAATTAACTAGATTATATACAATAATCACCTCTCAGAATACGTCTCTTATCACATTCTAGCTTTACCTAAGTCCTTTACCGCATTTCAATCGGAATGCTTTTTGGTATTTTGACAGTTAAAATGGTATTCACATATGAGAACCTGTAGAACATTATTAACATTCGTCCTGTGTAGTATTACACTTTCCTTATGTATTGCTCAGGAACAACTTGGTTTACGAACAGAGAATTATTCTGGTGTAAATAGCTTGGCGCTCAATCCTGCTAACGGGACCACCAGTAAGTTTCAATGGGACCTGAATCTTGTTGGAGCTGGTTTTTTTGGTCAAACTAACTATGGGTTTATCTATAATACTAATGTTGGGGACATTCTAAATAAGCTTCCCGAAGTAGATGTCGCGAGTAATTATACGAGTGAAAGTCAATTCCCCATTAATACCTTAATTGTCGATTCCTACGATAATAATAAAAAGAAATTTGTATCCATTAATACTTTTGTGATGGGACCTTCTTTGATGATTAATTTACAAAGTGGTCATAGTTTTGGTGTCTTTACAAACTTAAGAACTGGTGTAAGCTCGCAGAATATTCCATCTGTAGCAGATTATTATCATTTTGATCGAACACCGATCAGAGAAATAATTCCAATCCCTTCTTTTGATGTAGCCACTTTGCTTTGGAGCGAAGTAGGGATCAATTATGCCCGAAGATTAGAGACCGCCACAGGAAGTCTCAGTATTGGAGGCTCCTTAAAGTTTTTGAACGGTTATGAAGGAGGATTTGCGAATAATCGTCGTGATTTTACCTTGAGTCAATTACCAGGAGATACACTTGACGTCACAAGCCTCGATTTTTCATTTGGATTTACTACCAGTAATGAAGAGGGAACAGATATACGAATTAATAGAAATGGAGGTGGCATTGCATTCGATCTGGGAGCTGTAATCACAATTGATGGCTTTGAAGATGATTATCAGTGGAAATTTGGAGCTGCATTATTAGATATTGGCCGTATCCGCTTTAATCAGAATGCAGAATCTCATCGAGTAAATACAGATCAGCCTTTCTTAATACCTACAGGAGACTATGAAACCGTAAATAACCTGGACGAGGCAGTTGAATTATTCAGTGAACAGACTTTATCTGACCCGGCACTCAGTTATGAATCCGGAGATTTTAGTATCTGGTTACCAGGTGCTTTAAGCCTACAAGCTGACTATGCTGTTACATCAGGGGTGTTTGTAAATGCTACCTTAATCCAGCGCTTACCTTATCGTAGTAATGTTGTTAGGAGAGGGAATCTACTTGCTGTTACACCTCGTTTTGAACATCGTTGGGTCAGCGCTGCACTACCAATCAGCCTCTATAACTACCAAAAAATGCAGATCGGTGCTGCTGTTCGACTTGCATTTCTTACCCTGGGGACTGAAAACCTGGGAAGTTTTATTGGTCAATCCTCTTTTACGGGAACAGACTTCTACGTAGCATTAAAAGTAAACCCGTTCAAACTTGGTTTTGATTTTGGAGGAGGAGGTAGAAGAGGGGGTAAAAACGTAAAGTGCTACGAATTCTAATCAATTTCCAAAATCGGCAGATTTTTTGCTACTTCTACTATTGCATATCCATTATAAGCTCATGCAAGGAGAACATTTTGATGCTTTTTAAAACACAAATGTTCAAAAATCCTTGAAATACGAATACATATCCAACTTTAGCTGAATTTAAATTAATCATAATTTGATGAAATTGTATGTCACAATTTTATTGAATTAGTAATTTTTTTTGCTTGAAATACTAATATTTTAAGCTCATAATCAGATACAAGATGAAACTTCATTTTTTAAAGTTGGCATTAATTTCCTTTGCGTTGGTACTTTGTGTTCCTTACACAAATGCATCATCTTTTAATGGAGATGATAATAACAACGACCCCAAAAAAGTGGAAAAGAAAGCTTCTACCCCTGAAGAGGGACTTAATACGATTCCAAGACGCCTGTCTCGCAAGTTTAGACGAGATGCCGCACGCTTAGCTTTACGTATGGAATCTAATAAAGAAGACCTTAGATACCTTAATATAGTTATACCAAAAGATAATATTGAAAGTATATTCTCAATACTGACCAATATTTACCTGGAAAACGATATCGCAAAGTCTATCGCTGAATGTAATGTTCATACCTTCCCTAACCCCTCAATTGATCACCTGGTGATTATTTTTGATCGGGAAGTAGACTGGGCAGCACCTCTCCGTGATGGAATTAGTGAGACAGATAGTGATGAAATCAACGAGTTATTGGATGATTTCGATCTTATTATCGAAAAACATGTGCAATGGAATGATACGCAGGATGCAATTACAATTCGTTCGAAAGAGCCTTTAAATATGGCAGCACTCGCAAATGAATTCTATAATATCAAAGGAGTAAGTGAGATTGATCTGGGGGTCCCTCAGATTGGAGGAAATGATATTAGTATAGATCGTGTAAGCGGGGGATGGGAAGTCCAATACGTTTTACGCTTTGGTTCCTACATTAGCGGAAAAGGAAAAGTACACATCTGGAAATTCAAAGCACTTGATAATGGTACTATTGAAATGCTTTCAGAAGGTGGAGATCCTGTACCAGAATGGATGCGATGCAAGAAAAAAGAAGACAAACTAGTGTCAAAAATCTAAAATCCTATATAGAACTTATTATTCAAAAAGCTTAACCCTCGTGTTAGGCTTTTTTTTATTCGCTGATCTAATCCGATTGTCATCGGAATACCGTTCGCTGATCAACGCAGCATTTATCCTGGTAATCAGTATCTTTTGATAAGCTTTCCTTTTTGAAGAGAATTATTTGCCCAAAGTCTATTATATTTCGGGATGATAAATTTTTCACTCAAATCATTTACCGAACTCACCCTGGAAGAATTATACGATGCCATGGTATTACGGCAAGAGGTTTTTGCGGTAGAACAGGATTGTGTATACCTGGATGCAGATAATAAAGACCAGGATGCCTGGCACTTATTAGGCAAAAACGAAAAAGGAGCATTAGTCGCTTACCTGAGGATTCTTCCCAAAGGATTATCTTACAAACAATACCCATCCATTGGCCGGGTAGTGACCTCAGCGAAAGTAAGAAAACAAGGTGCTGGTAAAGCACTCCTTGCGGCAGCTATTCAAGAAGCGAATACTTTGTTTCCCGGAATGGATATTAAAATATCAGCACAAACCTATTTGTTACGGTTCTATAAGTCCTTCGGATTTGAGCCAACTGGAGAAGAATATCTTGAAGATGGAATCCCACACATGGCCATGATTAGATCAACGGGCGTTTAAAACAAAAAGAGCCACCTTTCATAAGAAAAGATGGCTCTTTTGACTACTCTTTTTTGTTACTATACTTGTTCTACTGCCGATAAGGTCTCATGTGTAGCACTTAATATTGACCTAACGCCTTCCATAGTCGGTGCTTGAGCATAAACTCTTAGTACTGGCTCAGTCCCGGAAGGACGTATCATTACCCATTCATCATCACTTAGATAGAATTTAAATCCATCAGTAGTTTCTATACGTTGTACAGTGTACTGACCTAGTTGCTTATAAGGATCATTTTTGCAGGTAGCGATAATTGCTTGTTTTTGCTCTTCTTTGATATGTAAATCATCCCGGTCAAAAGAAAATGGACCTACAATATCATATACTTCCTGGATTAAGCCCTTAAGCGATTTTCCGGTTTTCGCCATAAATTCCAGGATAAGTAAGCCAATCCAGATTCCATCTCTCTCTGGAATATGACCTGCGACAGCTAAACCACCTGACTCTTCACCACCAACCAATACTTCTTCATTTATCATGATCTCCGCAATATATTTGAATCCGATTTTGGTCACCTCACAATCCAAGCCATATAAATCGGCTAGCTTTTTCATTTTATCTGTTACGGAGAATGTAATGACCACCTTACCCGTTCGTTCTTTATACTTATACATGTATAAAAGAAGCAATAATAAAATGTGGTGAGAATCAACAAAATGACCATCTTCATCATACATCCCGATACGGTCTGCATCTCCGTCATTTGCAATTCCTAATTGAATACTTGGGTCATTCTTAATCAAGTCAGAAAGTTCGCCTAGATTTCGGTGAATAGGTTCTGGTGCCTGACCTTTAAACGAAGGGTCATCATCACAATGCAATAAAACCGCATCAGGTAATATTTTTGCCATTGCACGTTGTCCTGCGCCATACATCGCATCATAGGCTACTTTTAAATTGGAACTCTTAATCATGTCGAGGTCAAAATTTGCCTCTACATGCTCGATGTACATACTTTCAAGATCAATATAATTTAGTAAGCCATCCTCAAACATTTCATCCAGAGTCGGAAGGCCACTCATCGGTGTTTCAGGCACTAAATCCTCTACAGCTGCAATATCTTTTGGAATAGTAGGACCACCAAAAGCAGATTTTAGCTTAAATCCATTATAACTAGGTGGGTTATGACTTGCAGTAATGACCACTCCGAGATCAGACTTTGTTTTTACTACACCCAATGATACCATCGGTGTCGATACAAAACCTTTAGCCAGATTAACCCGGATTCCATAAGCTCCGAATACTCTGGCCGTTGTTTCAGCGAAAAGCTGACCAGCGAATCGGCAATCATGGCCAATTACTACTTTCGAATATTCATTCTCCTTCATCCACTTAGCGGTTCCTTCTGCCACTCGGGTCACATTATCTACGGTATACTCTTTTGCAATAATGGCCCTCCAGCCATCTGTTCCAAATTTTATTGAAGTCATAAAACTATTATTTATTGAGTTGAATTTTATGTTATTTCTAAATCAAGATTCAAGTCGTTACTCAAACTAACTACGAATCAAAAAGATCATTTAAGGAATAAACCACTTTGTTCTGCCATCATTTTTTTGTCTGCTTCAAAAGGATTATTATGGGGCAAAATTGATAAAGGCTACATTATTTACGGTGGTTTTATTATAAGGTTGTAATAGTATGTTTGTAAATCTAAAAAATTGACTCAGAAAGACACTTATCGGCACAAAGGCCTTCGACGCAAACTTATTGCTTTGCTTCGAAAAAAAGGAATTAAGGACGAAAGAATTTTGCATGTTATGGAAGCACTCCCCAGGCATTTTTTTCTGGAGAAAGCTTTCGAAGAATGGGCATATGAGGACAAACCATTCCCTATTGGCAAAGAACAAACCATCTCACAACCCTATACCGTAGCCTATCAAACCTCCCTTTTGTCTCTTCAAAAACGCGATAAAGTGCTTGAAATTGGTACTGGATCTGGTTATCAGGCAGCCATTCTGGCGCTACTAGGAGCCAGAGTATACACCATCGAAAGACAAGAGTTTCTTCACTTAAAAGCAAAGAAAACGCTGAAGGCCTTAAAAATCAATAATCTGAGGCTTTATCTGCGCGATGGGTTTAAGGGCTTGCCAGAGTTTACTCCTTTTGACAAAATATTAGTCACCGCCGGAGCAACGGAAATTCCAGAAACGCTCAAAAGCCAATTAGCCATAGGCGGGCTTATGGTGATTCCTGTTGGAAATCGTAAGATGCAACAAATGATAAGAGTGACCAGAAAATCTGAGCAACGATATGAGATAGAAAAGTTTGATAACTTTCGGTTCGTCCCTTTTCTTCCTGGCCTCAATCGTGAAAAAGATACCTAAGGAGTCTTTCTGCCTTATTAGTTTCTTACTGTTCTCCCGTCAGCTGTTCTGGATTTAACCTTAGTGTTTCGGATACGTTTTAAGTCAACTAATAATGCAGCATAGGCACTCTCAGTAGGAGTGTAGTACGTTCGACCACCATAGGATACTTTTCCTCCTCGTCCTCGATCATCCCAATCTTTTGCCCGTAAAACATACCGACCTCTGGCTTTTCTGCTGGGGCCAAAAATAAGATAAGGGTCTTCTCCCGAACGCCTGGACTCAAAACTCACCGCAAACCGGTCTTCTTTAGGAGAAAAAAGAAAAACACCCGGAGTGCCTTTTTTAATGATGATTTGTTCAACTCGTTTGCCATCTACAATCTTGATCTCTCCAGACTCTATCTTTGAAGTGCCCTTGCTTGCTTCTCTTCGTAAGACAATATCATTAGAGGTGTAAAACTGAATTTGTTGAAGGTCACTTTTGGTCCAACCGTTTTCACGGTATAGCTCTTGTGTAAAAGGAGTAAGCTTTGGGCTACAACTAGCCAGAAATGTTAAGCTTAATAGTAATGCAAATAATGAATGGATGTTACGCATAGTAAGAATTTTAAAGATAATATCTTAATAACAACAAAGATGGCAGCAAAAGTCAGTTTTTGCAACTGCTTTAACTTGAGTTTAACGAACCTACCCTGTCACATTTATGTCGAAAAATAAAAACCTGTAAAGCAGAATGGATGCATTTTTGTATTAATAGTATTACCGAGCAAACGAACCATTAATCCTAAGCTTTCATACTATGAAAATGATTAAAACAAAGTATCAGAATTTCTTTCTAATTGTTGCTCTATTATTCAGTGTATCAAGTACTTATGCTGATGTAATTTACATGACTCCTCTTAATGGTAAAGAGCACAAGATCGGCAATCTTTTAAATTGGGTCACTTCCACTGAGTTTAACTCTAAGGTATTTATTGTTGAAAAATCAATCGATGGGATAGATTTTGAGAATATTGGTGAAGTTTTGGCAGAAGGGATTTCCGGTGATAAAAAGGGATATCGTTTCCTGGATGTTGAAACCACGGATCCAAATGCTTTTTATCGGTTAAAACAAGTAGACGTTGATGGTACGGCTAGTTTTTCACAAACAATCATGGTGAAAAAAGAGCTGGATAACGATATTATGATCCTTTCAATGAGTAATACAGTTACAAATGATATCTTCAAAGTAGCAGTAGATGCGATGATTGATGGTGAGATTGAATACTCTGTGAAAAATGAAGATAATGATGTTGTCATCTCTAAGAAACAAGACCTGATTTTTGGAATTAATGAAATTATCATTAGCCTGAAAGATGAGCCGGAAGGAGTGTATTTTTTAACCTTGCAAGTGAAGGATGAAAAGGAAAAGTTGACTATACGTAAGGTAAATGATGCTGTTGAAAATAAGCCTAACGTTGCCAGTAAGCAAGAAAACAAAGGGTACTAATCAGTTTGCCAGTCAGATCGAATTAGACTAAATAGTTCCAGATCAAAATAATTATCATATAGGAATAATGCTTCGCGTAATGTTCCTTCATGTATAAAACCTAATCGCCGGGGAATTCCCTGGCTTTTTTTATTGGGACTGGCAACCCTAATCTCTATTCTATTAATATCCAAAGTCCTAAAGGTATACTCAATAATCCTTCGGCAGGAGTCTGTTATAATACCCTGGCCCTGTTGATGCTCACTTAGCCAATACCCAATTTCTGCAATTTTTTGCGGCTTGTTAATTTTAATTAAGCTCAACGATCCTACGATCTGTTCTCCTTTAAAAATGATAGTGCTTAAGCGCTGCCCACCTTTATTAAAAACCTGAGACGTTCTGATGAATTCGAGCGTGTTTTCCTTCTTTTTTACATCATCCACCCAGTTGAGCCAGGTTCGTAAATAGGTTCTCTCTCTGTCTACAATACAAAACAGTTCATCTGCATACGATACTTGCGGTAAGCGTAGTTCTATGTCCTTTGAAACTTTTAAAGTTGTTTTACCGTTTTTCATTTATCAAATTATAAAATATTTTAATTCGTTTTATAGTTGATATACAGCGTATCCAAATTTATCCACTAACAAATTTATAATATGGTTAAATTAATTAAATTTGCAATGGATGGACGTAATACTATCTTATTTTTATTACATTCACTACCACTAAAAAATTAAACATACGATATGGGAAAAATTATTTCTTTGTTGAACCACAAAGGTGGTGTTGGTAAAACTACAAGTGCCATTAACATTGGTGCAGGCTTAGTTGAACTCGGAAAGCGAACTCTCCTCATCGATCTCGATCCGCAAGCCAACCTCACACTCTCACTAGGAATCCCACGTCAGAAAGTTACAATCTATGAAGCACTAAGAGGAGAAGCAGAACTCGAACCTTACTCATACAAAGAAGGATTCGATGTCATCACTTCCTCCCTTGATCTATCCAGTGCCGAAATGGAATTGATTAACGAAGCTGGCCGTGAGTATATCCTACGCGAGCTATTCGAAACCGTAATCGAAGATTACGATTACATCATTATTGACTGCCCTCCTTCTTTAGGTTTGCTGACTTTGAATGCATTGACTTGTAGCCATTATGTCTACATTCCGTTACAAACGGAGTTTTTAGCACTTCAGGGATTGGCGAAAATCAAGCAGATTATCGATAAGGTAAAATTCCGCTTGAACAAGAAATTGACCATCGGAGGCGTTATAGCGACAATGTATGATCAGCGAAAAGTATTGAATCGTGATGTAGTAGATACTATTCGTAAATACTTTGGACCCAAAGTATTTGATACAATGATTCGTGATAATGTTGCACTTGCTGAAGCTCCAGCTCAACGTATGGACATCTTCTCTTACAGTAATAAGAGTAAAGGTGCCGAAGATTATCTTTCTCTTTGTAAAGAAATCTTACAGCGTACAGAGGCGGGGGTAGAGGTATAGTACCGATGAGAAAACCACATTTTTAAATCAATCTAAAGAAGGGTTTTGAGCAAGAAAAAATTCACAACAGGACTAGAGAGTTTGTTTGGTGATCCTTCAGAAAAGGCTTTTCAAGAAGAAAGTCCTTTTTTGGACGTAGAGGAAAAAGCGGAAAAGGAAATAGAACGTCCACGTCGTCGGGCCTCCGTGGCTACTGGTGATACCAAGGCTGCAAAACGAGCTTCTAAAAATTTCACTTCTGATCTGGAAACGCTTTTTGAACAAGCTCTATCCGATACTATCGAGGAGCAACGCAAAAAAGTAAGTCAAGAGGAAGAAGTGAAAAAACGCGTAAAAAAACGCAGAATACGCCCTCTCTCCGGCTTGGACGCACTCATTCGCCGTACAGGTGATATGGATTATGTCGAAGTCAATGTTCCTTCTAAAAAACGGGTAACTTTCATTTTGGATAAAACCAAAGTCGAAAAGCTGAAAGGCATCGCCCGTTCGAAGAAGGCTTACCTCAAAGATATTATAGGTGATGTAGTCACCTCTTTTATTGAGAAGTATGAAAGAGAGACCGGCGAGAAATTCGCGTAGTCAATCCGATTAATGGCTGATTACATAAGCCCAATCAACGTCTTGATAGTCCATTAAGAAAATAATAAATAGTCAAAGGTCAATGGTTCGTCCGGCCTTTGACTTTAGCTGTTTAAATGATATTCATTCGCTGATGCTTTTCCGCTATGCGGAAAGGACGTACGCTGATAATCGGCCTGAAACGGCCTCGTTCAAAGGTGAAAAACGCAATTAATATATGCTCTTATGAAACGCCTGGATGAGTTTCGCATTTACTATAATCACACCATCCATCCGGAACTGGTTCGCTTAGAGCGTAAGCGTAAGCGCTTATTATTACTATTGTTTGTCTCTATATTCCTCTTCGCTGCTATCCTCTTTTTGCAGTTTTATCTAAAAATCCTGGTCATTAGCCTTTTTTTGATGATCCCCTTTGGATTTTACATTACATTTATCCTGTTTCGGATACAACGCTTTAGGTCAACGTTTAAACCGCATATTGTTAATCTGCTGATTGATTTTATCGATGATGGCCTTAATTATGGTACTTTCAAATATAACAGTAAGCGATTTATCCATAAAAATCGTTTTCTGAAGAGTATGATCTTCCAAACGAAGGCTGAACAATACATTGGAGAAGATTATATCAACGGAAAAATAGGAGAGTTGGATTTTGAGATGTGTGAGTTAAACGTCCGTGAAGTTTCGAAAGTGCGGAATCGTTTAAACTATGTCTTTCGCGGAGTGTTTATGCATACGACCTTTAATCGACCGTTGCGAGGTAAAATACTCATCCTGCCAAGAGAATTTAAACAATACCTGTCGCGTTCTATTAAAGAGATAAACCGAATAGGGGGAATAGAAATCAAAGGGTTTTTATCTCCTAGATTTAATGAAGCTTTTATGACTTTCGCTACTAAAAATGCGAATGTCTCGGGTTTATTATCAACGATTATGCAGGAAGCTATCGTTGATTATCGTTTGAGTACAGGCAAAGAAATATATATATCTTTTGTCGAAACGGATATTTATATGGCAATCACGGAGCCTAAAGACATTTTAGAGCCTTTTATTTTCCGTTCGAATGTAAGCTTTGAACTTGTTCGGGAGTTTTTTGAAGATATCCATATGTTGATTCGATTAGTGGAGGATTTTGATGAAAGCAATTAACTAAAATCGAAGCGACATGGATCAGCGCTGGAAATCCCGATAAGCATTTTATGCTATCGGGATGAACGATCAGCGAATCATAACAACAAAAAATATCATTTAAATACCATACCATGTATAAATTACTGTACGCTACCTTTCTATTTTTACTTTCTTTCACCGCCAGTTATGCCCAAGTTGATACCAAGACTTCCAGTGCGGAACTCGCGGCACAAGATTCTGTGAAATATGCTCCAGATGCAGGAGAAAACTCTTTGCTTTGGGAGATAAGTGGAAAGGATCTGGAAATTCCTTCTTACCTCTATGGCACGATACATATCATTGGAAAAGACGATTTCTTTCTAACAGATCCGACGGTTGCTTCTTTTGATAAAAGTGAAAAAATTGTGTTTGAGATTAACATGGAAGAGATGCAGAATCCATTTATACTTTTTGGGTTAATCAAAAATATGACAATGCCAGAAGGCATTACGCTAAAGTCATTGCTCGAACCAGAGGATTATAAATTTGTGCAGGAGAAGTTCAAAGAAATGGGCTTACCTCCTTTTGTTACTGGGATGTTTGACCGGGTGAAACCTCTATTTCTCACTGCATTTGCGGGAGGAGATATGGACCCAGAGGGTTTTCAGAATGGAAGTATGGTGAGTTATGAAATGGAGTTTATGGAAATGGCTCAAAACAAATCATTGGAGATGGGCGGATTAGAAACGATTGAGTTTCAGATGAGTATTTTTGATAGTATACCTTATCCTGAGCAAGCAAAAATGCTGGTAGAGAGTATGCGGGCAGAAGGCGAAGGGATGGATGAGTTGGATCTGATGGTAGAGCTATATAAAAACCAGGATCTGGTAGGGATGGAAGCTATGTTTAATTCTGAAACAGGTGGATTAGGAGAGTGGGATGATATTCTGTTGAATAAGCGAAACGAAAACTGGATTCCAATAATGAAAGGAATGATGGCAGAAAAGCCAACTTTCTTTGCCGTTGGAGCAGGACACTTAGTTGGAGAAAATGGAGTAGTTGCTTTGTTACGAAAGCAAGGGTATACGGTGAAGCCACTTCGTGAAAAGAAGGTGAATCAATCTCCAAGTGAACAAAAACAATAAACCTAATTCATTTTAGCATCAGCCTAAATATATATTAAG
>JAHDHW010000004.1:0-36239 GCA_020631105.1 Saprospiraceae bacterium
GGACATGACTTATGACCAATGACTCATGACATGTCCATATAACAAAAACCCAGCAAATAACACGAATGTATCTACTGGGTTCTGTAATCAGTTATAATTCATTGATCCTGCTAATGTGTGGCGCTGGCATATCCACCACTAACATTAGAGATTAGCTTTGGGGAGCTGTAAATCATGAACAACCAATAATAATTGCCCGAAGGCAAACCAAACTTATTTTTTGTGGAAAAAAGACGTGAGCGATCTAATTTCCATAGCTTTTATTTTTAAACAGAACTTAGCGTGCCTAGCCAAAATTGCGACAAAGTCGTCCCTTTGGGGCTTATATAATAATTTTGTCCTGAAGAAATTTCATAAGTATTTGACTAAAAGGAAAATACGTTGAAATATCTGAGTGGACTTAAAAAAAATTATTATATCAATTTTTAGGCTTACTCCTTAACGTGCAGTTTCTGTTATGTAAATATGCGACATATATGCCGAACCTACAAATACTAAAGTGTAAAATAGTATACAAAGGAAACGAATGTGCAATGTTAGTAAATAACTAAGGTTTCAGTTTATCTTTAAACGCTTTTTTGAATTTATCGACCTTAGGCTTTACCACAAAGGTGCAATAAGGGTTTCGCGTACCAACCCGGTCAAAATACTGTTGATGATAATCCTCCGCTACATAGAATTTTTCGATTGGTCGAATAGTCGTAACAATAGGATCTGGCCACAACCCAGAAGTAGATACTTCAGCCAGAGATTTTTCGACAGCAGCTTTTTGCTGTTCATTATGATAGAAAATAGTCGAATGATATTGAGGTCCGACATCATTGCCCTGTCGGTCTTTAGTGGTAGGATCATGTACTCGCCAGAAAACTTCTAATAGATCTTCGTAGGAAACTTCCTTTGGATCAAAGATAACTTCAACACATTCTACATGTCCTGTTTGCTTGCCGCATACCTCCTCGTAAGTAGGGTTCTCGACATGCCCTCCGGCATAACCAGAAACCGCGGATTTCACTCCAGCCATTGCATCAAAAATTGCTTCTGTACACCAGAAACATCCAGTCCCCAAAGTTGCTATCTCTAAATTTGGGTCATTCTTTAATGCTTGATAATTAGTATCCATTAAATGATTTAGGTTTGAATTGAACAAATAACCGCTTTTAAAGGCTTAAAACATCATAAGCCTACAAAAGTTCTTTTCTCCGCCTCTCATATCATTAAGAAGAAGTTAAATTGGTTATATCCATTAATCTTTCCGCTTCTTACACTGTCAAAGATACGCATACTTGAGAACCCCATTTCCTTAACAACACTTCGTTGTATTTTCCAAGACAAAACATCCAGACTAAAACAAGCAAAGCATTCGTTTATTAAAAAAACTAATCGTCATGAGGTACTACAATGAAGCCAAAGCAGAACGTTCCATCAGGCGACAAGCCAGTTGGATTACTTTGTTAATCTTCGCATTCATGTTAAGTGGAATGACTATCCTGCTATCAGAACAACCCGAAGATTTAATACCCGAAACCGTAAAGGAATGGCTGGACTTAGAACAAGAAAAAGCAGAAACGCCTAAAAAAAGAGCTTAGACTTTATATACTTCTGCTTTACCTGAGTTTAGAATAATCCATGTAGTTCACCTTGTACTTGATTTACGATCTTTCCAAGGTCTTCAGGATTCGTTTTGAAATCCACTTCATCCGCATTAATGACCAGAAGGTTTCCAACCGTGTATCCGGCGATCCATTCTTCGTAACGTTCATTCAAACGTTTTAAATAATCAAGACTCATGCTTCCTTCGTAGTCTCTGCCCCTTGATTGAATATGTGCAACCAAAGTAGGAATACTTGCCTTTAGGTAGATTAAAAGATCCGGTGGATTTACCTGAGACATCATTAACTCAAATAGATCCCGATAGTTTTCGTAATCTCTTGTCGTCATCAAGCCCATATCATGGAGATTGGGTGCGAAGATATGAGCATCTTCATAGATGGTACGATCCTGGATAACTGTACGGTCACCATTTTGGATATTAAGTATCTGTCGATAACGATTATTGAGGAAATACACCTGAAGGTTAAAGGACCAACGCTTCATATCAGTATAGAAATCACTGAGATATGGATTGTTATCCGTTGATTCATAATGGACGTCCCAACCAAAGTTTCGTCCTAATTGTTCGCATAAGGTAGTTTTCCCTGCGCCGATATTACCGGCAATAGCTACGTGTCTAATCTCAGAAGTATTCATAAAAGGCGTTGCGCTTTAGACCATTGGTCTCCTTCAAAAAATGGTTCATGGCCAAATTCATTTAATATGGCCTATTGGCGAAAATACGACTTGTAAGAATATAATTACCATTCTTGATCGAATAAAAATCGGTATTTTGGTAACTTTGGTTCTCGATCACGTTATCTGTATAGAAATACAGGATAAGTCCTCACTTTTTAGCGTTCACCGATAAAATAGGGACGATCATCTAAATAGTTGAAATGAAAGTAGATAAAGCACTAATATCAAAGCTGGAAAAGCTTTCGCGACTCAAGTTAGCACCTGAGGAGCAAGAATCCATTCAAAAGGACTTAACGAATATCCTTGGTATGGTCGAAAAGCTTAATGAAGTGGATACTGAAGGGGTCGAACCTTTGATCCATATCTCTGAGGAAATCAATGTCCTGCGGGAAGACGAAGTTAAGCATCAACTTTCGAGAGAAGATGCCCTTTCGAATGCCCCACAAACCGATGGCACTTACTTCCTTGTTCCGAAAGTCATTGATCTGAAAAAAAACAAAGAGTAAAATTAACAGCTTATGTCTGCAATAATCTCCGTAAACGACCTTAAGAAAACTTATGTAATGGGACTTGAAAAGGTACATGCCCTTCAATCTATTACTCTTGATATCAAAAAAAATGAATACGTTGCCTTGATGGGCCCTTCCGGCTCTGGTAAGTCAACCCTGATGAATCTCCTAGGTTGTCTGGATACACCAACTAGTGGTGATTATATCCTCAACAACATCAATGTAAGTACAATGACGGATAGCGAATTGGCAGAAGTCCGTAATAAGGAGATTGGTTTTGTCTTTCAAACCTTTAACCTTCTACCCCGACTTTCGTCACTTGAAAATGTTGCTTTACCACTTGTCTACTCCGGAATGAGTAAATCTGTCCGACTCGAAAAGGCGCAAGCTGCTTTAGATGCTGTTGGTTTGGGAGATCGGGTCAAACACAAGCCAAATGAATTATCTGGTGGACAACGCCAACGGGTAGCTATCGCACGAGCCCTTGTTAATGACCCTTCCATCATCCTTGCGGATGAGCCTACCGGAAACCTGGATACCAAAACCTCCATCGAAATCATGAGTATCTTCGAAGAGATTCATGAAAGAGGAAATACGGTAATCCTAGTAACGCACGAACCAGATATTGCGGAACATTCTCACCGAATCATCCGATTAAGAGATGGTTTAGTCGAAGTAGATATGGTCAACGAAAATATTGTAAAAGCTAGTGATCCCGAGCACCGATATAATGTGGACTAAAAATCGGATATTTGTGGCTAATTGAATGATCACTGAAAAAAGATAAATGGCTTTTAAAATATACACCAAAACCGGAGATCAGGGTACAACTGGTCTTTTCGGTGGCAAACGCCTACCTAAAAATCATATTCGGATAGAATCTTACGGGACAGTCGACGAACTCAATTCATACATTGGGATGCTTCGTGATCTTGTACCTGCTGCGGCTCAAAAAGATTTATTAAAAACTATTCAGGATCGGCTATTTACCATTGGTTCTAATCTTGCTTCTGATCCGGACAAGCAAATGATCACTCCTGATGTCCGTGAATCTGATATCCAATTGCTTGAAAAAGCAATGGATCACATGGATCAAAAACTTCCTCCCCTAAAAAACTTTATCCTGCCCGGAGGGCACGCTACTGTCTCATTCTGTCATATCGCACGTACAGTTTGCCGACGTGCGGAGCGGATGGTCGTTGCACTCCATCATAATGAACCGGTGGATGAACTCATCATCCAATACCTCAATCGTTTGTCTGATTATCTTTTTATGCTGGGCCGACAGTTATCTCAGGACCTTGGTGCAGAGGAAATCCCCTGGGCTCCACGAGAAAAGGAAGGATAAATCATACTATTTGTTGACGTAAAGAATGTATGCCACGTTCTACATTTTTCGACTCTAGTAAACGTATCAACCAAATTCCAAATCGAGCAAGTTTACTCGGATGTAAGATCATGTTCCCGAGTTCAACCACATAATCATCCGTGCTTTGGATATTTTCTATTCGCTGATCTTCGCCAAGGATCATCATCCTTTGGGCAACTAACCAGGCATGATCCCGGGCAGCTTTCATACTAAATCGTGCGAATTGTTCATCTCTATCTTTAATGAGAAAATCAAGGTTTCCGAGTAACGGAGAAACCCCAGAGAGATTATCTTGAATCTCGTCAATCAATTCGAAGAGCAGTTGATTGATTTCATTAAAATCTCCTTTCAAGGCCTGAAGCTGCCCGGGTTCAGCTACCTCAGCGGCAGCGATGCCAAGATCCAGGTTGATGTGGGCATTCATCCCCAGAAACAAGTGTTGTAGTATGATGGGCTCCTTATGCTGAGCCGCCTGAAAAGCTAGTCTCCAGGCTTTAGTAACTGGCTTACCCGCCCGAAAGTCATGATAAGCCTGTATATATCGATTGGCGAAGATCACATCCAGACGCTCCATTCTTGGTCCGTTTTCAAAACGCCCATTCGCAATACCTTGCTGTACTTTGATCGTTACCTTTTGGTATAATGCGGCAAAATACCCTAAAGTACTCTCCTCTGTCAAAGAGCTCTCAATAATATTGTCAAGTACTTCAATAACTTCCTTTATGGTACGGGGTAATTGCATGTTACGAAAATAGCATAAGATTTCCATTTGGTCAAACCCCCAAACTCTACTATATTACACACACTATGGCTAATCGCTTACAAACCTATTTACAAAATCTGCCTCAGGTCGTCAAATACCTTTTGGTGCTGGCAGTAGTTGTTTTTATCAGCTATCTATTTCCGAATAATGCAAAGTTTAAATACAACTTCGAAAAGGGACAAACCTGGCGGTATGAAGATTTAACCGCTCCTTTTGATTTTGCAATCCTCAAACCCATCGGTGAGCTGGATTCAGAAAGAGAACGGATCAAGTCAGAGTTCAATCCTTATTATGAGGTCAATCTGGATATTGATCGAAATACCAAGCAAAGGTTTCGGGATGAATTCAATGGTCAATTGACAATGGCCGAAACAGATGGCTTGTATAATGATGTGCGAAGAAATGCGGAAAGATACCTAAAATACGGACTCAGCTTTATTGACCGGGCTTATCAGACGGGTTTTATTGCCCTGGATGATCAACATCTAAATGAGGAACAAGGCTTTGTCATTAACCTCTTGCGTGGTAATACTAAGCAGCAACGGACCCTACAAAGTTTTTATAATATTCAGGAGTTTGATTTACAAATAACGGATTCATTATTTAATTCTGGTTTGCGGGAAGCAGAGTTTTTAATTCCTTTGCTTCAGGGAAAATTTAGTCATAATGTCTTTTACTCTTCCGAGCAAAGCAGCAAGTTTCTGGAAGATCAGCTGCAATCCGTATCTCCATCTTACGGACTGGTCCGTCAGGATGATCTAATTATTCAAAAGGACGGAATCGTTACGGATGAGATCTATCAAAAATTAATCTCTTATCGGCAAAAATACGAGGAAGAAGTCTCCTCTAAAAAATCTCATTGGGGCGTATTTATTGGTTATTTCCTGTTGACCAGTCTAATCATTGGTGTCTTCTTATTATACCTGCAGAATCAGGCCAAAGAAGTATTCCAGAGTTTTAGTCGACTCATATTTATGTTGATGTGGCTGGTGCTTTATAGTTACCTGGTTTATGTCGTAGAGCTCAACTCGAGTCTTAGTGCTTATATCATACCTTTCTGTATCGTTCCGATTGTCATTAAGACTTTCTTCAATAGTCAATTGGCCTTGTTTACACACATCGTGGTTGTCCTCATTGCCAGCTTTCTTTCATCGCTGGGATATGAGTTTACCTTCCTTCAGATATTGGCTGGGATTGTAGCGATCCTTGCAGATTTTGAGGTAAGAGACTGGACGAAGTTCTTTACGACAATGCTCTTTATTTTTGTGGCTTATGCCTTAGGCTATCTTGGTTTGTCCTTAATCAAAGAAGGAGATATCGCTTCCGTTGACTGGTCCGTATATACCTGGATATTCCTGAATGTCTTCTTGACTTTACTAGCCTATCCGATGATACCTCTACTAGAGCGATTCTTTGGATTTACCTCTTCGATCACGCTGATTGAACTGTCCGACATGAATCGGCCATTACTTAAGGATTTATCCCTGAAAGCACCGGGGACTTTACAGCATTCGCTACAAGTGGCAAATCTCTCAGAGGCTGCAGCAGATAAAATCGGCGCGAATCAGTTACTTGTTAAAGTAGCTGCTCTTTATCATGACATTGGTAAAACGCTTAATCCGCAGTACTTCATTGAAAACCTGAGTGGCGGAGAAAGTCCGCATAATGAACTTTCATATTTCGATAGTGCAAAGATGATCATCAGTCATGTTACGGAAGGGGAAAAAATGGCTAAGAAGGCAGGGCTTCCCCAAGTCCTAATCGACTTTATTACAACGCATCACGGGAATACACGGGTTGAATATTTCTATCGAAAGCAAATGCAGGAATTTCCGGATCAGGAATTTGACGAGACATTGTTCCGTTACCCCGGTCCACGCCCTAAAACGAAAGAACAAACTATCCTGATGATGGCAGATTCCATTGAAGCAGCCTGTAAAAGTTTAAAAAATCCAACTGCTCAGGATATTGATAACCTCGTAGATAAAATCGTCAGTGGTAAAGTTGCCTCTGGTCAATTTGTCAACTCTGCCTTAACCTTTGAAGAATTGGGGCGGTGTGTTTTTGAATTCAAAAACATGCTACACAGTATCCACCATGTACGGATCGAATATCCGGATGAAAAATAATTAGGGAAGGTGGGTCATAAAATTAATGCATACGATCCCCTCGAACGGCGATCCGATCCATTAATCCTGCTTCGAAGTCAAGGTATTCCTGCCATCGAACCTTTACCTTTTCAGGATCACCATAGTGCTTTGCCAGGTCAATGAATAAGCGGTAATGTCCGGCTTCAGAGATCATAAACTTATGGTAAAACTCCTTAAGGTCATCATCAGCTATGTGCAATGAAAGCAGTCGGAAACGCTCACAACTACGAGCTTCGATTAATGCACAAACTAATAACTGCTCAACCAAACGGGAATCACGACTTCCATCTTTAACTTGAAATTTACGCAACTCATTAACATACTCATCCTTACGCTGATACCCCAGCTCCAAGTCTCGTTTATCCAACTCTTGCAATACTAATCGAAAATGTCCCCACTCCTCTGTAACGATCGGCGCAAGTTCTTCAACCATACGTTTTTTATCCGGATATTTTTGGATTAGCGTAATACACGAAGTCGCTGCCTTTTGCTCACAATAGGCGTGATCCGTCAATATTTCTTCCAAATCCATTTCGGCAAGATTTACCCAACGAGGGTCAGTCGGTAATTTCAATCCAAGCATAAGTCTTTCTTATTTCGGCCGCAAAGATAGTTATCAAAAACGAGATTACTTGTCCAAACACTTAAATTGGTCAATAAAAAAGTCTAGTTCATAAATCTCATAATCCTCATAACCTGAGCTCCAGATGATTCGTACCTTATCAACTTCACTTTTTTTCAATTTCTTTTCATCGCCGGAGCTAATCAAATACTGAGCGCGATAGCTTACGGAGTTTTCCAAAGGATCTTCTATCCCCATGTTCGTTTTGCTATTCACCAATTTGACATTATCTCCATTTAGTAATTTGATATTAATCAATGCTCCTTTCTCCAAAATACCGTACTCTCGCTGCGCAGATTTAGAATTGATGGTGATATTTAAAGTGAGAAAAGTTAAGCCGCCTGATAAGGCAGACAGATATCCTGAACACTCCATATAGTCTCGTTCTTTGAATATCGAACGAAGCTCTTGATTGGTATACGTAAAAAACATTTGCTTCTCTACATCCTTACGTTTCTTTCCACTAAATTCATCCACTCCGTCAAAAGCCAGACTACAACCTCGTTTTGGAGGATTATATTGCACATCCTTATCTCTGTCATACTTCGCAAATTCCGCATAAGGGCGCTCTTTTAAATTATTACGGATGATCAATGCTGGCGCAGATTCAGGTTCCGGAGCAGGAGCGGATCTCCTATTTACCGTTTCTTCCTCAACGATTGCATCAGTATTTTCAATTGGATAAGCATTGGTATCCTCTGAGGCCAATTGGACTGCCTCTGATTTCATTCTATCATACATATCAAAGCCAGGTAATGCTTTTGCTCTCTCTTCATCTGACATCGTCAATAAGCCTTCAGCTTCTCGGGCTTTTTTGGAAGCTTCTTTTCGCTGTTTACGAGCTTTCTTTTCTGCTTTCTTTGCTGATTTAAGTTTATTCTTTATCTCAGTGATTTCATCATCAAAAAAATCATCACTATCCTCCATCTCTTCTAATTCATCCTCTAATAGAATTCTTTTATACTGAATATTTTCGGCGCGTTTAATTGCTTCTTGTTCTGCTGCTAAAGCTTGCTCTGCAATCTTTATGGCGATATTCATATCTTCATCCTCCTTAGGTGCTTCAACCTGAGTAACCGGATTTTCAGAGGAGGTTTCTCCAAATTCTATTAAATCGGCTTCTTCTGCATACCTCCAGGAACCATCCGAATACACGACGATTTTCTGACCTAATTCATTAGTCGTCAGCTGCTGTGCATAAATACTGGAGGAAAAACAAAAGAGGAGAATAATACTTAAGGTTATTTGTTGAGTTTTTTTCATGATTAAACCGTTTTTGAGCAGGGTTTTACCCCAATTCTCTTATCAAAACTACTTTCTATCAAAAAGAGTATCCTTATTCAACACATTTTTCAATATTTTAACACAAACTCTTTAACTTCATTTCGACATTAAAAGATACATTTCAAGCGCAAAATTACACAAAAGCTCTCAAATCAATAGATTACGCTATGCAAAGAAATTTTATTTATTCGCTGGTACTAATCATTATCGTTCCGATAATGATTAGTTTAACGCTGAACTCCTGTGAATTACCTACCCCAGAGGCTCGCGCCAAACGGCCTACAACCTTTGATCCAAAACCTATACCCGTGACTTATCCGAATACTCCTTTAGATACAAACATAGTTGATGATTACCATGGAGTAAAGGTTAAAGATCCTTATCGCTGGCTAGAAGATGATCGCTCTCAACGTACAAGTTCGTGGGTGCAGTCACAAAATCAAGTCACAGATGGCTACCTGGAGCAGATTCCCTATCGAAAAGCAATCGCTGATCGACTAGAAAAAATGTGGAATTATGAACGCTACTCTACTCCGTCCAAAAAGGGAGGAAAGTATTACTTTTTCAAAAACAATGGGCTCCAAAACCAAAGTGTACTTTACGTTCAGGACAATCTTGACTCCCCCGCGGAAATCGCACTAGATCCAAATAAATTTTCTGATGACGGAACTTCATCCCTAGGAGGATATGCATTCTCCAAATCCGGTAAATATCTCGCCTACGAAGTATCAGAGGGCGGTTCGGACTGGCGAACAATATATATTAGAAACCTTGAGGAAAAGGTAACATTGGAAGATAAGATCGACTGGTGTAAATTTTCAACTATTGCCTGGTTCGGTGATGGATTTTTCTACAGTCGTTATCCCGAACCTAGCGAAGATCAGGCATTAAAAGGAAGGAATCAATTCCATCAGGTGTACTATCATAAGTTGGGAACCCCTCAAGCAAGAGATGAACTCGTGTTCGCAGATCGCTCAAACCCTGATCGGGGCTTCTTCGCCAATACCACCGATGACGAACGTTTCCTAGTCATTAGCGCGTGGGAATCAACCAGTGGCAATGCCCTTTATTTCAAGGATCTTTCCAAAGAGAATAGCGATATGGTTCCTGTCGTAGAGTCTTTCGAAAATGATTTCAACTTTGTCAGCAATATTGGTGACCGGCTTTTACTACTAACTAATCAAAAAGCAGATAATAATCGATTAATCGCAATAAGTACAACTCGGCCGGAGCCCGGTTTTTGGGAAGAGATCATTCCAGAGAAAGATGATAAATTATCAAGTATTGATCTGCTTGGAGGAAAACTTATCGCAAACTATATCCATAATGCGGCGAGCAAGATTATCCATTACGATTTAAAAGGAGCGCAATTAGGCGAAATGGCCCTGCCTAGTATTGGAACCCTTGGGAACTTTAGTGGCAAGCGTGAAGAAACTCAGGCCTTTTTTTCCTTCACTACTTTTACAGCACCAACTGCAATTTATACTGTAGATTTGGATAACATGCAATCCAAGGTTTGGAAAAAACCAAGCATTGACTTCGACTCTGACAAATATGAAACCAAGCAGGTTTGGTACGAAAGCAAAGATGGCACTAAGGTGCCGATGTTTATTACCCATAAAAAAGGTTTAGACCTGGATGGAAAGCGGCCGACCTTGCTTTATGGTTATGGAGGGTTTGACATAAGTATTCTTCCAGGCTTTAATACCACTCGATTGAATATGGCCCCAATTATTTTGGAAAATGATGGTGTTTTTGCAGTTGCGAATATTCGTGGTGGTGGCGAGTTCGGTAAAAAATGGCACAAAGCCGGAACAAAGGATAAAAAACAAAATGTATTCAATGACTTCCATTCCGCAGCCGAGTATTTAATTGATCAGCGCTATACCTCCAGCGACAAATTGGCTATCTATGGCCGTTCGAATGGCGGCCTTTTGGTTGGTGCCTGCATGACTCAGCGTCCTGACTTGTACAAAGTTGCCTTGCCGGCAGTTGGCGTTTTAGACATGCTTCGTTTCCATGAATTTACTATTGGACGAGCCTGGGGGACTGATTATGGATTAAGTGAAAACGAAAAAGATTTTGACTACCTCTACGCCTATTCTCCTTTGCATAATGTCCGAAAAACAGATTATCCTGCAACGATGGTGACTACAGCGGATCATGATGATCGGGTCGTTCCGGCGCATTCTTTTAAATTTGCATCGGAGTTACAGGCAAAGCATACGGGTGAGGCCCCCGTCCTTATACGAGTTGAAAGTAGTGCAGGGCATGGGGCCGGAAAACCAACTTCTAAAAAGATTGAAGAGGCAGCTGACGTTTTAAGCTTTACGTTTTATAACTTTGGCGAAAACGTTGTATACGAATACGATGTAGCACAATAAAAAAGCATGAGTTTACCGTGGTTTGAGATTGGATTTTTACCGATAACGATTTGGGATGTCCTCGATATATTAATCGTTGGCTACCTAATTTATATGCTTTATAAGCTGCTTCGAGGAAGTATAGCCTTTAATATCTTCGTGGGAGTAATCCTGGTTTATGTAGCATGGTGGCTGGTACGACAACTCGGGATGGATCTACTCAGTCAACTTTTGACTCAGTTTGTTAGCGTAGGGGTACTAATGTTGCTCATTGTCTTTCAACCCGAGGTAAGACGTTTTTTATTATTACTCGGGAATAACACACTGAAACAGCGATCAAACTTTTTGGGACGTTTACTAAATCGGCAGGTTCCTTCCGATGAAGATGAGATCGACGAAATTGTCCAGGCTATCAAAAATGCAATTACCAGATTAGCGAAGCAGAAAACCGGAGCATTGATCGTCATCGCAGCAAATCCAAACCTGGAATTATTTAGTGGCTCTGGTGTTAAGATTGATGCTCAGATCAGTCAACCGCTTTTAGAAAGTATCTTCAGCAAAGAAAGTCCTTTGCATGATGGAGGCGTTATTATCAGCGAGAACAGAATTCAATCTGCTAGTGTTGTATTACCATTATCCTCAAATGCAAAATTACCAAAGCGGGCCGGACTGAGGCATCGAGCGGCAGTAGGCGTAACCGAAAATACCGATGTGGCCTCATTCATTGTTTCAGAAGAAACAGGTAGACTTTCTTATGCTTTTGACGGTCATTTAAACTGGAATATTAGTATCGAAAAACTTGAATCTATCTTAAACAAACATTTGAGACAAGAAGAGTAAAAAAACCTTTAAGCCTAGATATCATAACCAAAGCCAAGCACAAACACTACATGTTAAACTACCAAAGAATAGAAGAGATTCAAATTGGAGCTAAGCAGCAAAGTGCTATCTATAATTTATTAAAGGATGCATTCGGAGCTTATCCGCATGATCGTATTTATGCGAATCAACTACCTAGTTTTAGATTTTTAGTCTGGGATAAAAATACCTTAATTGGGCATATGGCAGTTGAATACCGGACCATCAATATTGGTCAGGAAACGGCGAAAGTATTTGGGATTGCGGATTTGTGTGTCGATAAAAACTATCAACATAAAAATATAGCGACTACCCTTCTTCAACAATTAGAGGAATTAGGTCAAAAATCATTTATTGATTTTATACTACTAATTGCGCCCGATCATGGCGTCTATGAAAAAAACGGATTTCAATTGGTTGATAATCCATGTCGTTGGTTGATGATTAACAATCATCAAACATTCGGAGTTGGAAACCGTAAAATAGAAGATTGTTTATTAGTTAAACAAATTGGTTCGACGAGCTGGCCTGCCGGGCTGGTTGATTTACTTGGCCACATTTTTTAATTATTCCATTCAAAAATAAAATACACCTAACCACTTAATTTGTATTTATGCAAACAGTAAAGAATTACAACGAGGAAAACAAAGAAAGATACTTGGAAGAATTACTGGATTTACTTCGAATCCCTTCCATAAGTGCTGATCCGGCATACAAACAGGATGTCCTAAAAACAGCCAAATTTGTTGCAGGCGCTTTGAAAAAAGCCGGAGCGAAAAACGTTGAAGTTTGTAAAACTGACGGTTACCCGATCGTTTATGGAGAAAAGATCATTGATAAAAACTTACCTACGATTTTAGTGTATGGGCATTATGATGTCCAACCACCTGACCCGCTCGAACTTTGGGATTCTCCTCCTTTTGAACCAGTCATCAAAAAAACAAAGTTACATCCTAAAGGTGCTATTTTTGCGCGTGGTGCCTGCGATGACAAAGGTCAAATGTATATGCATGTCAAGGCTTTCGAAGCGATGAACAAAACCAAGACTCTACCTTGCAATATCAAGTTTATGATTGAAGGAGAGGAAGAAGTAGGATCTAGTAATCTGGGGCCTTTCTGTCGAAAAAATAAAAAACGGTTGGATTGTGATGTTGTACTTATCTCTGATACCTCGATCATTTCTAATCGTCAGCCTTCCATTACGACGGGGCTACGTGGCTTGAGCTATTTAGAGGTAGAAGTCACCGGCCCGAATAGAGATCTTCATTCTGGAGTATACGGAGGAGCCGTAGCTAATCCAATCAATATCCTCAGTAAAATGATTGCCTCACTCCATGATAAAAATAATAAAATTACCATCCCGGGATTTTATGAAGCTGTCGAAGTGGTCTCTAAAAAAGAGCGAAAAGCAATGAATGAAGCGCCCTTCAATATTAGTACTTATAAGCGAGGTTTGAAGATTAGTGACGTGTATGGTGAAAAGGGTTATACGACTCTTGAACGTACCTCTATCCGTCCAACACTTGACGTCAATGGTATTTGGGGAGGTTATATTGGTGAAGGCGCAAAAACTGTATTACCGTCAAAAGCTTTTGCTAAAATCAGTATGCGTCTGGTGCCGAATCAAGATCCTAAGGTTATCACCAAATTATTCTCTGATTACTTTAAGAAAATTGCTCCCCCTGGTGTAAAAGTCAAAGTTCATCCGCATCATGGCGGACAACCTGCCGTTACACCTACGGATTCACTTGAATACAAAGCTGCTCATTTAGCGATGCTGGATACCTTCAAAAAGGAACCAATTCCTCAACGATCTGGTGGCAGTATTCCAATCGTCTCGTTGTTCGAAAAGGTCTTAAATGTAAAGTCTGTGTTAATGGGATTTGGCTTAGATTCGGATGATATTCACTCGCCAAATGAGCATTACGGGCTTTTTAATTTTTATAAAGGAATAGAAACCATTCCTTATTTCTTCAAACATTATACTGCTTTGAAGCAATCCTAAAGCGCAGTCTACTCTAAACAAATCGATTGATTTCTCTTTGCAAAACTGTCAACTATCCAGTTTTGTAAGGGGAAATCATGGTCTTAAACATCTCAGCAGTCTAACAACGTAAAATCGGCATACATTTGGTAATTAATAATATGTCTCACTTCGCAGTAAGACCATATTAAAAACCGCCGAACATACTAATAATGAGAACATTAAACCTTACTCGTGAGGAGCAAATTCAGCGTGAACTCCTAAATTTATTCCAACGTATTGATACTAATGCCGATAACTTTGGTATGAGCCCTGAGGAAGTTGCGCTCATCAAACAGAAATGTGCATTAGCTTATCGCCACAAAATCATTCTTGATAAAATAAGTATGCCTAAATCTAAATAGCATTTTCCAAGCATAAAAGCTTACCTTTGCGGTTTTATTCATCTACGGATTTACCGTAATTAAAGTTTTTAAATGGACAAATTCAGTTATAGTCTAGGTATCGTACTCGCCCAAAACCTTAAGGATCAAAGCATTACTTCTTTCGTTCCAGAAGATCTTGCTAAAGGAATCGAGGATGTAATCCAGAAAAATGACCTACAACTAAGCCCAGAAGAGGCAAATCAATATATTCAAAATTACCTACGTGAAGCTGCATTAAAAGCACATCAAGGAAATATTGAAGCAGGTGCTAACTTCTTAGCTGAGAATGCAAAACGTGCTGAAGTAACGGTGCTTGACAGCGGTCTTCAGTATGAAGTCCTTCAGGAAGGAAATGGCCCTAAGCCTGCAGCTACTGACAAAGTTACTACCCATTATCATGGAACACTTATCGACGGGACAGTTTTCGATAGTTCTGTAAAACGTGGCCAGCCGGCGACTTTCCCGGTAAATGGTGTTATTCAAGGCTGGGTACAAGCTTTACAACTAATGCCTGTGGGATCAAAGTGGCGATTATTTGTACCACATAATCTTGCTTATGGCGACCAGGCTGCTGGACCTACCATCAAACCATTTTCTACCTTGGTATTTGAAGTAGAGCTGTTAAGCATAAACTAATATATCATTTAGGGAGTAGATGAATTTTATAAGATTCATCTACTCTTCAATTCATATTCAAACATTCAGATAAACAGACCGACCTGAACCAATGCGAATTGATATCATCAGCGTATTACCAGAGTTATTAAAAAGTCCTTTTGAGCACTCAATTATGAAAAGAGCTCAACAAAAAGGATTGCTGGAGGTAATCGTTCATGACTTACGCGAATTTGGTTTGGGTAAGCATCGACAGATTGATGATTATCAATATGGTGGCGGTGCCGGAATGGTAATGATGGTCGAGCCCCTTTCTAAATGTATAGAAAGTTTGCAAGCGCAGCGGGAGTATGATGAAATCATTTACCTTAGCCCAGACGGAAAACAGCTCAATCAACAAATTACCAATCGCCTTTCCCTTCACAAAAATCTCCTAATGATCTGCGGTCATTATAAAGGAATTGATGAACGCATCAGAACCCAGTATGTTACCTTAGAGATTAGCATCGGTGACTACGTACTGTCTGGTGGCGAACTTGCTGCTGCGGTGCTTGTAGATGCAATAGGTCGACTATTACCCGGCGTTTTGAATGATGAAACCTCTGCCCTATTCGACTCTTTTCAAGATAATCTTTTAGCACCTCCGGTCTATACTCGACCTGCTGATTATAATGGCTGGAAAGTGCCTGATATTTTACTTTCCGGAAATGATGGAGCGATTGAAGAATGGCGTTATGAACAATCATTACAACGTACTCAAGAGCGGCGCCCGGATCTTCTTTCTGAAGACGAGTAGCTCATTACTTCCTGCTAGCCAGTAAATCTTTCAGCTTTTCAATTTGTTTAGGAGCACTTAAGGTGATATATTTATTGCTATTCACTCCAGAAAATTTATCAAGTTGAGCACCACTGAATATTTCAACAGGCTTGGTATTAATGAATCTACAAATCCTGATTTGCATTTACTTAATACTATTCAGCATGCGCATTTACTTGCGGTCCCATTTGAGAATCTTGACATTCATTATGGTGCTCCTATCTTGCTTGATATTGATCGTTTTTACCACAAAATCATAAATAAGCAAAGAGGAGGCTTTTGCTATGAAATCAATGGTTTACTCTCCTGGTTATTGCGTGAAATCGGATTTGAAACAACCCTCATCTCCGCAGGGATTCACAAAGAAAATGGCGAATTCGGTCCTATGAAAGAACACCTAGCACTTATGGTTAAGTGTGAAGATCAGGCCTATTTGGTTGATGCAGGTTTTGGAAAATTTTCAATGTACCCGCTTCCCATAATTTATGATCAAGAGCTGATCGATCCTCTTGGCACTTATAAATTTGAACACCATTCAGCGGAACTGATCATTCTCTCCAGCTTTAAAGAATCCAAATGGGGACCTGAATATATCTTCTCCACTAGCCCCAGAAAACTAATTGATTTTGAAGAACGCTGTCACTTTCAACAAACAAGTCCGGAGTCTCATTTCACCAAAAAGAAAATGATTACCCGACTTACACCGGCAGGTAGAATCACGCTACACGAAGATAAATTTATTCAGACCGTTCATAAAGAACGAAAAGAAATGGCCGTAACATCCTCCAATCAATTTGATAGCTTACTGCATCAATACTTTGGCCCTTCCTTTGCCTTTAATGGAAATGCTAAAAAGTAAGAATAAAGTTATTAGCAATACCCGATCCGTAAACTTTACAGTTTATCTAAATAAGGTCTAATTTCCTCTAGCGTATATCTTTGTTGGATATGCTGTGGGCAATTTACATCCCAGGCAGTTATTCTGATTTTGATTGCTCGTTCAATAGGGACATCATAATTCTCATCCTTTAGTTGATTCATTAAGTCATCATCATCCGTAATTACAAATGCTTCCCCCCAGATCTTTATCCTTTTCCTATTTGGATAGTCCATTAAAAAAAGATGAACTTTTCTGTTTTCGTCAAAGTTGCCAACAGAAATATACTGTCGATTTCCTGAAAAATCTGCAAATGCAATATGTTCATCATCTAACACCTTTAAAAAACCCTTTGGTCCCCCTCTGTGCTGAATATATGGTTGTCCTTCTGCATTAGCAGATGCCAAATAAAAAGAATCCCTTTCACTAATAAAATATCGAAGCTGCGACGTTATTTTTGTCTGCCAATCTCTATTTTCCGCCATATTTTGATAGGCCTTTCTAGACCCCATTTCTTCTTGACGCTTTTTGACAGCTTCCGTAAATGCTATATCACTAACAAATTTTGATTCCATGAGTATTATTTAAGAAAGTGAGTTTTAATATTAATACCATCTTTCACTCAACAAGTCAATTTCTTTCTTTGAAGTTTCAATAAGACTCTCCAGTTTATCAGCATATTGTTGAGTTCCAAATACAGTAATAGATTCTGTAGAAATCCCCATCAAATCAAAACAAGCTGATGCCAAAGGCGTTGCAAAGTTTAGCTTTTCCATAGGTTCTGACCCTAAATCACTACCGCTGGTTGTAAGAACTAATGCCTTTGTATTTACGCTCAATCCTACGAGTCCTTTCTCCGTTGCCGCAAATGTTCTTCCTGCTTGAATAACTGCATCAAACCAAGCTTTTACAGTAGCAGGTAAAGAATAATTGTAGACGGGAGTCGCCACAACAACATAATCCGTATCCAACAACTGATTTGTTAGCTGGTCATTTTTATCCAAGAGTTTCTGTTCTTCTTCATTGAGCTCCACCCCACCAAAGTTTCGGGCAACTACAAGATTTAAATTATCGTTTAATAATAAATCAGGGGTATTCTTAGTCAAATCAAGAATAGAAAAATCTGTCTTATCTTTATTTTTTGTTATAAAGTAATCAAGCATTTTCTTTGTGTTAGAGTTTTCCCGAGGTGTATAATTAACAATTAATGTCTTTTTCATTTTTTATGATCTTTTGATTATTTATTTTAATTCGATAGCATCTACAATGCTGTTGTTTTAATTTTAATTTCGTTCATTAAGGTTTTATTTACCGGGCATTTATCAGCGATTTCCATTAGTCTAGCCCGTTGCTGATCATCTAGATTTCCCGAAAGCTTGACTTTCTTATCGATGACATGGACATAACCTTCTGTTGATTCACAATTATCACAATCCTTACTATGGATCCTTTCTTGTGATAGCACAACTTCGACATCTTCTAAGTCCCATTTTTTTCTATCCGCATACATCCGGATAGTCATGGCTACACAACTGCCCAATGACATTAGTAATAGACTATATGGATCTGCTCCTTTATCCGTTCCGTAAGGATAAGGTTCGTCAGCAATGACTTGATGCTTCCCGGCACTGAGGATTGTTTCATAATTCGAACGACCAATTTTTGCAGTTACTTCTTTCATTATTTTCATTTTTAAACAGGTGAAACATTTTCAAGAATCTGTCGAATCATCTGATTGGCAAAGCCCCATTCATTATCATACCACGCCAGTATTTTCACCAAATCTCCATCTACCACTTTCGTCATTTCCAAATCAATAATTGCAGCATGAGGGTCTTTGATAATATCGCTAGAAACAATAGGATCATTAGTTACTCTGATAATATTCCGGTAGCGGTCTGTGGCTGCTTCTTCTGTAAATATTTGGTTCAACTCTTTCTTAGAAGTCTTTTGGGTAGTCAACAATGTGATATCCGAAACCGAACCAATGGCTACTGGTACTCTTATCGCCATGCCATCAAAGATTCCCGCATATTCAGGCATTGCTTTGGTAGTTGCTGTTGCTGCTCCTGTTGTGGTTGGAATTAGATTATTAAATCCTGTTCTCCCCATTCGGGTCTTTTTGTGGGGGGCATCCACGACTGCGTTCGAAGAGGTGTTGGCATGGATAGTAGTCATAATAGCTTTTTTTATACCTATCCTCCGTCCCAGTATTTCGATTACCGGACTGATGTTATTTGTTGTACAACTCGCACAAGAAAAAATAGTACTCCGTCCATCTTTGGTATTGACACCATGTACTACCGTAGGTACACCACCACTAGAGGTTGGTCCCGAAAGGACTACAACTTTAGCTCCTGCGTCAACATGCTTTTGAGCGTCTTCTTCCTTTGTAAAAACTCCTGTGCTTTCGATAACGACATCTACACCTAATTCGCCCCAGGGAAGATCAACAGGATTCCTTTGACTATAAAATGGAATCGATTTTCCATCTACCACTAGATTGTTACCCTTTACTTTTACTTCTTTTTCAAAAGCCCCATGTACACTATCATATTTCAGTAAATAAGCAATGTTGTCAATAGAAGCAATGTCATTTACGGCAACCAATTCTAATTCTGGTGTTTCTAATATTATCTTTAAAGAGGCTCTGCCGATTCTCCCCATTCCGTTAATTGCTATTTTTTTCATCGTTGATATTTTAAGCGTGAATAGTGATTTTATAATTTTCTTTCTGACTCCTCAATCGCCAAGTCATTTATACTAGCATATCGTTTTTTCATCAAACCATCTTCGTCAAATTCCCAATTTTCATTTCCATAGGCACGAAACCATTGTCCCTTTTCATTGTGATACTCATATTCAAACCGTACAGCAATTCTGTTATTACCGAAGGCCCATAGCTCTTTTTTAAGTTTATAATCCAATTCCACTTTCCATTTATCTTGTAAAAAAGCTTGAACTTCATATCGTCCATTGATAAACTGATTGCGATTGCGCCATTCGGTATCTTCTGAATACGCATGAGAAATTTTTACTGGATCTTTACTATTCCAGGCGTCTTCTGCCATCTGGACTTTTTGTCTGGCTGTTTCCTCTGTAAAAGGAGGTAAAGGATATTTTTTTTCCATTTTATGTATGTTATAATTACCGAACGTTCGGTAAAATTATGATATAAAAAAAGTTATTCTAAATAATTACTTTCAATTTTTTTAAGGGTCTCTTCAAATATTTTAATATCGTTCAACCCTCTCGTTACAATCAAACTTCCCTGAATATCAACTAAAGTTTGAACAGCATATTTAGTCGCTTTAGAAGTACTAAATCCTAATTCCAACCCCAAGTTATAAAAGGCATTGATCCAATCTTGCATTCCGTTTTGGATTTGTTCATTAAACAAATCCAAGCCTGCTTTCATCGATAATGCCCTTAATAAGCAGGTTTCCTCGCCTCCATTATAAAGTTTCGTTATTTGTAAAATTCCATTTTTTAATCGCATTTGTGGCGATACTTCTTCATCTGCTAAAGCTAAAAAAACATTATTTTGGACCCATTCACCGATGTGATTGAGCACCGTTTCTGCCATTTCTTGCTTCCCATTTGGAAATCGATGATAAAGGCTTGCTTTTTTTAAACCAGTAGCCTCGGCTAGTTCCTTTAAACTTGCACCTTCGTATCCTTTGGAACGAAACACCTTCGTTAAGCCCGCCAAAATTTCGTCATCTAATACTTTTTGTGGTCGCATAGGTCAAAGATAAGCATTATAAATATAATTACCAAACGTTCGGTAAAATAATACTAAATTTTCTTTATCTCCCTATAACTTATTATTGAAGTTATTCAATAATTCAGAATAAAGCCGAGAAGCAGAGATTTTTGTCTAAATCGAAGCGTTAAGCAAAAAGGTCAATTCGCTCCAAAGGTCCAAAAGACTTCTCTGGAGAGCCACTATGTGGTAGACACCTTAGGAGTTTTTGAACAACTTCATAGTCTAAAAATTGGTAAGCAATTGACTTACAAGAATGAAAGTTAATTGCTGATTTATCCTATAAATTACAATCAAGGTTAGCTAAGTTAGGCTTTATAATTATTTACTCCCTTCTATCTCAGATATCAATGATATCAACGCAAAAGCGCATGATAGTTCAATGGCACAGGTCAATTAGTATGATTGTTATTAGTGATTAGTGAGTCGTTTCCTTTGACTGCCTTTCATTTCTTTTGTCGATTGGGCGTCGAGCATGTTCAAATGTACATAAAAAGAAAATTACGAATGAGTAAAATATTATAATAAAATAATAATTCGCTGATCTCGAGTATACAAACAAGTTGTATCCTCTACGGCATGATCCACGGGGTCTTTATCTAAGCTAAGTCTAAGTAATGAAAAATAAGAATACTGATGGGGCACCATTTGAAACGCCATTCGATCAGCGCAGGTAACAATCAGCGTAAAATGTAAAATCCCGAATCAGCACGAAGCGATCCGGGATTTACTTTTATTTATAAACGACTGAATTTAACGTTTGACGAAGGAGCGAATTTCGTAATCAGATTTAAGCGTTTGAACAACACCTTGCGCTTCTTGTAAAGAATAGTACACTCCCACCAAAATGGTGTAAGTGTCCCCTCCGTTTACAATCTCCGGTGCATAGCCATAAGATTGTAATTTATTATATCGCTTCTCAGCGTTATCATAATTTTTGAAAACACCCGCAACTACCTGAAAGGCCGCCCCTGAATCAGAAGAGCTGCTATAAGATGGTTCACTTGTATTAGATGACTGACTTTCATAAGTTGGACCGTAATTATTGGAGGATTCGCTTGCGCTCGCAGGAGCACTTGTATCTGTTGTAAAGCGAATATTAATTTCCTGATCCATCTTAGTAATCCGTACTTCTGTACGTCGGTTATACTGATGCTCTACTTCACTACAGTTAACACCATCCGAACAACGATTACGTAGCTCGCTTTCACCATAACCAACGGCCCGCAAACGAGAAGTGTTTACCCCTCTATCAATAAGGTAGCCTACTGCGCTTTCCGCTCTTTTTTGAGAAAGTTGCCGATTATACCGTGTTCCTCCACGCGAATCTGTATGCGAAGCTAATTCTATCTCAATGTCAGGGTAATTATTCAAAAATGCGGCTAAAGCATCAAGATCAATTCTTGCGTCAGGACGAATCGAAGCGTCATTAAAATTGTAATAAATATTAGAAAGTTGGAATACTGTTCCTTCCCGTATAGTTGACGGAAATGCATCATCTACGTTCTCAATTCCGACACCATCATCAAATCCATCTTCAGAACCAAGATCACTCATTCCGTTTTCATTATTACCAGAAGAATCACTAGGATCACCAGTACCGAGATCTGCGAGTGTTTCGTCAATAGGCTTTGCTTTATCCAGCGCTATAAAAATTTCTCCTTCCTCACTTTCACTATTGACGATAATTTGTTGAGATTCAAAACCTTCTTTTTCAATAATCACAACATAATTTCCACCTTCTAAGCTCAAAGGAAATTTGCCGAAGCTATCTGTCAAGCCACTTAAACTGGTATTGTCCATCGGTAATCTGAGTACTAAATTCTCTCCATCTACGCCTTGCTCTTGCTGGATAGCATTAATCGCATTAGAGAAAGTAAGATTATCGATATCTGTATAGCTTATTCTTGCACTATCCAGCATAGCACCTGATTCTAAATCAGAAACCAAAAAGGTCATGGTTTTGACCACTACAGGTTTGACTCCAAGTGCATCATCTAAGCCATCAAAAACATAGAAGCTATAAATATCATCATTACCCAGGCCTCCAGGTCGATTAGAAGAAAGGTATCCATTTTTTTTATCCCGGTCGAGAATGAACCCAAAGTCATCATTCTCGGAGTTAAAAGGTGTAGACAAGTTTACCGGGCTAGACCAGGTACCACCTACGTTAGTTGCCGTAAAAATGTCCAATCCGCCAAATCCGGCATGTCCGGAAGAAGCAAAGTAAAGCGTTCCATCAGCGTGGATATATGGGAATACTTCATCGCCGTCAGTGTTAATACCTGGGCCTAAATTCTCAGGTTCTGACCAGACACCTCCGCGTTGATAGGCAACGTAAATATCTAAGCCTCCTACTCCACCAGGGCGATCGCTTGCAAAATATAAGGCGTCACCTTCAACAGAAATTGAAGGGTGAACAGTATTACTATTATCATCATTAAAGGGAAGTTCTTCGATGTTCTTCCACTCTTTTCCTACTCTTTCTGCAGAATAAATCTTGAGCTTAACAATACCATCTTTGGCCTTTTTAAGCTTTCCGTTCTTTACATTATTTCTTGTAAAGAAAATGTTATCCGCTGTACGATCAAAGGTTACAGGCCCTTCATGAACAGTTGACAAGAGTTCTATGGCAAAAGGCTCCGGTTTTTTCAACAAGCCATTATCCTCTCTTTCCGCCTGAAAGATGGACATAATGTTTTTATCAATCCTTTTGTCTTTGATTTTGTACCGTTTTGCGGTAGGCTTCGTGGAAATGAATACAATACCACTTTCCAAAAAGGCAGGGCTATACTCTAATCCATCAGAATTGATGGTAGACTCATTAGTTATAAATACCTTTTTATCAGAGTTATTAGGTTGCGCAAAACTTTGGGCAGCCATAAATAAGCAAAGCATCGGTATCAGGGTATAAATCTTCATATGATCTATTTTTAGTTATCCATCAATCCTAAAGGATTGTGCGAAGGGATATTTTGTTCAACGGGATTATTTAACGCTACTTTAATACTAGCAAAGTTTATTCCTGATCTTAGAAAAAGAATCGAGGATTAGCCATATCACTCCGTTCTTTTATGAAATCATATCGTAATAGTACTTCAAAACTACCTGTACCTGACTCTGCAACTTCGGAAAGACTAAAATCGTAGGCTGCTCCAATTCCTACACTATTGATTTGGTACATTGCAATCAAATCAACAGAGTCTCCACTTCCATCTCCTCCTAATCGGTAGGAAAGACCAGCTGTAAACACTTCATTGAATAACAAGCTAAGATTAACATCCAAGTCAAACGGAGCATTATTAACGTATTTAGCTAATACTGCAGGCTTAAACTGGATATTGTCTGAAATAGGCACCATTGTACCAGCCATGAAGTAATAATGTGAGAAGCTTTGAGCAATATCTGGTACATTATTAACATCAGGGTTAATCCCAAGTTCATTAGGAAAAAAGTGAGGAACAGAAATACCTAAATAGGTATTTTTAAGATTTAAATAAACGCCGACTCCAAAATTTCCAAAATATTGTGTAAGCTCTTTATCTGCAGTAATGGATTGATCAAGTACACCAGGTGTCGGAACAATCACAGAGGGGTCTGCAAAATCAATTCCATAATAACGTAAACTTCCCTGTAGCCCAAAGCGAATAGAACTTTCTTCGTTAATCGCAACATGATAAGAATAAGCCATAGTCGCATCCCACTTGTTTTCTATTCCTAGAGTGTGATTCGCTACCGTCATTCCAAATCCAACACGATCGCCGAATAGTGGAGCATTAAAACTTAAAAGTTTGGACTCCGGAGCCCCTTTAAATCCTACCCATTGTTGGCGATAAAGTGCCGTTAAAGTAGGGATACCACGAGCACCAGCATACGCAGGATTAACGTAAAGCTGATTGTACATGAATTGGGTGAATTGGTTCTCCTGCTGGCCAAAGGCCATAACAGAACAGAAGCAAATTCCCAGCGCAAAAATAAATTTCCGAATCATATTATGGGATTGAATTTTTATTAAAAAACATTTCCAGGAGATCGGAATCGTCCAGCTTGACAATTCCGACTACTCTTCTCCTTTTATCTGAAAATGGTAATATATTGACGAATTGGGTCAGCATTATTCCCCAATTTGAAAACGATGTAATAAGTACCATCTGGTAAGTCCTCTCCATCTCTGGTACCATTCCAGTTGTTCTGGTAAGGTGCAGCAGTGAAAACCTCATCTCCCCATTGATTATAAATGATAATTTCATTATTAGGGAAATCTTCCGTTTGGATACATTGGATTACTAAGAAATCATTAGTGTTATCACCATTAGGTGTTATTAATGTTGGGATCTCACAATCTCCATCAAACTCCACATTGATATCTACGGTAGCATTATCACATAATATCTCGCCGCAGTCATAGCAGATTTCGTAAAAGAATTGATCTTCTCCCGCAAAACCTTCATTAGGAGTATAGGTATAGGTAAGGTTGTCAGCGTCAAATTCCAGCGTACCATTAGAAGGGCCGTTGATAATGGTCGGCGTAACCCCAATATTTCCATTGAAAACATCATTAGAGGTTATTGGAAGAATACCCGATTGTCCAAAAGTTACTTCGTAAGAATCATCAACTGCTTCAGGTGGTCCTTCTACTGTTATTGCAATGGTAGCCTCTTCTGATACACAACCATTTAATTCAACACTATAAGTGTAGATATAAATACCTGGTTGAGTTGGATTGATTGTAATTTGATTATTCTCTGTGTCAAATGGTAACCCTGCGCCTTCAGATGGAGAAGCAGACCAGTTGTAGAAGTCGGGACTAGGAGCATACTCCGTTCCAGTCAGGCGACAACCTGAGCCCAAACAAATATCTGCTGCACAATCAATATCAATTTCAGGTGTTGGTAAATTCGAAATGGAAACATTGATAGATGCTTCTGCTGTACATCCCCCCACATAAGTAACAAGGACAGAATAAATGCCTTCGTTAATAGTTCCCGGATTAGTAATTACAGGGCTTTCAAGATCCGAACTAAATGAATTGGGTCCTGACCATTGAATACTCATTATGTTAGCACCACCAGGAAGCTCCACATTTAACTCTAAGTCCTCACCAGTACAAATTGGTGCATTTGAAGTTGCATTAACAGCCGCACCTTCTTCAACTACTAAATCAACTGAAGCAGTAACACTACATCCGCTAGGATAGGTCACCGTCACGTTATAGGTTCCTTCGGCAGCTTCTGTCACACCATTAATAGTAGGCATAGGATCCGCAGAACTGAAAGTGTTCGGTCCGGTCCAACTGAAAGTGGAGCCAGCAATATCTGAATCTGTAGAAAGTTGAATGTTTTCTCCAGCACATACCGGGCTAGAAGGTGTTATTGAGGCAGAAATAGCGGTAAGGCCAATCACTTCAATATCGAAGACACAAGTTCCAAAATTACCCGAGTTATCAAAAGTGATAAAATCTAATGTTGTAGTTCCTATCGGAAACTCTGATCCCGATGCAATACCTGAGTTTAAGGTGGTACTTTGTATGCCGCAATTATCGCTAGCAGCAGGTGTGGAATAATTAATCGTTAGCATATCACAATCTGCATTAGCCATCGTAGAGTTGATTAAACCTGCAGGATCGCTAATAATGTTTCCTTCCACTCCTAGTTGTATCGTCCCACTTGGGCAATCAAAAGTAGGAGCAATAGCATCTGTTACTGTAACATCAAAAGTACAGTCCGCACTATTTCCTGCATCATCAGTAGCCGTTGCCGTTACGGTTGTTGTTCCAGCATTAAAGAAAGTTCCGGCAGATGGTGTTACACTTATATCCACATTATTATCACAATTATCAACTGCCGATGGTGCTGGCCAGTTCACAAATGCACCACAATCAGTTCCCAGAGAGTTAACCGTTAAATCAGCTGGGCAAGTAGGCACAGGTGCTTCCGTATCTTGTACAAGAATATTAAAGGTGCAGGTAGTATCATTCCCTGATGCATCAACTGCAATATAAATTACTGTGGTCGTTCCTAATGGAAATACATCTCCAGGGTCATGAGTTGAAGTAACACTAACCGGAGGGCAATCATCAAAAGTAGGAGCGGTCCAAACAACCGTTGATTGACAATCTGATGAAGATGCCGGTGAAATGATATCCATAGGACAGTTTACCGGAGTTGGTGGCGTATCATCTACAACGGTCACATCAAAGGTGCAAGTCGCAGAATTGCCCGCCGCATCTGATGCAGAATAGGTTACCACTGTAGTACCAAGCGGAAATGAATCACCTGGATCATGAGAGGTTAATATGTTTACGACCGCACAATTATCAGTTGGCGTTGGGATATTCCAAGTAGCTGTACTTGTACAATCCGTCGTATTGGTGATACTAGCGGTAATCCCCAAAGGACAATTGGTCCATTCCGGGTCATCAACATCATTTATAGTGACCATAAACATACAGGAATCCATATTCCCATTAATGTCTGTAATTACATATTGTACATTAGTAGTACCAACATTAAATGAGGCTCCACTTGCATCATTATTCCCAGAGCCGGTTGTAGCTCCGGTAAGCGAATAAGTTATGCTTGCAACGCTTGAAGCGGGAATGAATACCGTTGGCTCAATATCATCAACTATCGCCGCACATTGATCAGCGTTATTATCTTCCTGAACATCTGCTGGACATTCAATTAGGTCTAAAACCTGAGCAACTACCTCCACCTCAAAACTACAACTCAACGAATTACTGCTTAAATCTGTAACGGTATAAGTAACGGTAGTAGTACCAGGAGGAAATGAGGTACCACTTGCATCTGTACCGATTCCGGTTCCGGTTAATTCACCAGTATAGGCAAATGTAAGGGAAGCCACCCCACAGTTATCAGAGACTGTAGCATTAATGTTATTCACTACTGTATCAGCAATCGCCTGATTTGTACTAATAAGCACATCTGAAGGACAGGTAACTACAGGGTTTTCATTATCGTTTACTTGTACAACAACTGAACAAGTATTTATATTTCCAGCATCATCGATTACCGTATAGGTAAGCGTACTATTCCCTGCAGCGAATGTAACGCCAGTCGCATCATCATTACCCGAAGCCGTAGTAGGAGCAGAGATAGCATAAGTTACGGTCAAATCCGTATCACAATTATCACTTGTTGTTGGTAAAAGACTATTAACATATACTGCTGCACAAGTACCAGGATCTACTTCAATGGCATCTGTGCTTGGACAAGTTACCATTGGCATCTCTGTATCTGCAATAGTAACCTGTTGTGTACAAGTAGCCGAATTTCCGCCTACATCCGTTACGGTGTGTGTAACCGTTGTGGCTCCCAGAGGGAAGTTCGCTGGTGCGTCATTGGTTACCGAAGCGACTCCACAGTTATCACTTGTCGTTGGTGTACCTAGAGTTACTGTTGCTCCCGGGCAATCAGAGACATCAGCAGGACAAGTTATGGTCGGGTCTTCGATATCAATTAAAGCAACCGTTTGCATACAACTTGCTGTATTTCCTCCTACATCCGTTACAGTATAGGTAATTATTGTTGTTCCATCAGGAATCGTTGCAGGTGCATCATTAGTTACCGAAGCAACTCCGCAGTTATCACTTGTCGTTGGTGTACCTAGAGTTACTGTTGTTCCCGGACATTCTGAAATATTCGCAGGGCAGGTAATCATTGGATCTTCTGTATCTGCAATGGTTACAGTTTGTGTACAGCTTGCCATATTACCACTATTATCCGTTACCGTATAGGTAACTGTTGTCGTACCTGCGGGGAAAGTAGCAGGAGCATCATTATCCACAGACGCAACTCCACAATTATCTCCGGTCGTTGGTGAACCTAAAACAATGGCTTGACCAGGGCAGCTATTTACTGCAGGTGGACAAATAACAGTAGGGTCTTCAACATCCTGAACCGTTACAGATTGGGTACATTCAGAAGTATTTCCATTTACATCAGTGGCAGTATATGTGATAGTACTGATTCCTAAAGCTAAGCTTGCAGGAGCATTTGAAGTAACCATTGCTACACCACAAGCATCAGTTGCAGACGCAGTACCCGGACTCATTGAACTCGTACAAATTCCGGTATCATTATCAAATGTTACATCAGCCGGACAAGTTATAACCGGATCTTCATTATCCGTAACGGTTACATCAAAAGAGCATGTGCTGGTATTTCCGGCTAAATCTGATGCAGTATATGTAACCGTAGTTGTCCCTGTAGAAAATGCAGATCCAGGTGCAACATTACTGGCAAAAGAATTCAGGCCACAATTATCTGTTGCTGTTGGTTCCGTCCAGGTTACCACCGCATCACAAGAACCAGTATCTGTATCTTGACTGATATTGGTAGGACAACCTGATATAGTTGGTGCACTATTATCAATAACATTCAAGATCTCATCCATAAAGAAAAAATCAGTATCCTGAACTAGATTAATGTCTACTCCATTTTGAACCTGGCCTACACCAATTTGAATACCAGGGAAACTGATAAAGTCTAATAATGGCGATTGCAAAGTTCCGATAAGGTCGAAACTCATCGACAATATGCTTGTACTGTCAGGTAATGTATAAGGTATGTTAGCCGGACTAAGCGGTGCAAAGGCAAATAAGATTGCATCTCCACTTGGATTAGGACTAATCGTTGTTAAAGCAGGTAATGAGGAAGTTGCCCCCATATAATCCAGAACCGCCTGATCCCATTGGATCCCCATTTGAAATCCTGAAATAGAATCAAAATTTACAACAAGTAGTTCTACTGTAATGGTATTCGCATCACAATCAAGATTTATTTCAGGGATAAACTGTAAAGATCCGGCATTCGCTGGAGGACTGGTTAGAGTAACAGTAAACGAGCAGTTATCTGTATTACCTCCTCCATCAGTAATAGTATACGTTACCGTTGTTTCACCTGTTGTAAAGGATTCTCCACTAGCATCATCTAAACCAGAGCCAATAACTATCGCCCCCATAACCATTTCATAGCTGACGGAATCAATGCCACAGTTATCTGAAAAACTTGTTGGTGCAATTCCGTTAACCTGAGTACCAAAACTCTCTACTGTTACATCCGACGGGCAGGAAATACTTGGGTTGGTTGAATCCAATGGTGAAGCCGTTCCGTTATTATAGGTAGCCGGTATATCACCAGAGTTCGTTCCATTTACAAATCCACTTACAGTCTGTAATGTTGTATTCGACCCCGTAAAAGATATTACGCCAGGGATCGCATTATTCACATCAAAACATAACTCTGCAATGACAGTTCCATCTGTTAAAGTTTGTCCACTCGTGGCTGCTAGCGAAAGCCATGAATAAGGTGCACGTCCTGCATCTGTTGAATCCATAGAGGGGGCAACTGCGAAACCTCCGCTTGTCGCTACCACATCTATAAAATCATTAAATGCTGTCAACTGCATAATGGAAGTATCCCATTCGTAAACGTGCTGAAAACTAGTCACGGAATCAAAATTCGAAACTGCAATATCCACACAAAAACTACTCATATCACAATCATAGGCCTCATCAACGGCCGTAAATGTGACTTGAGCATTTAAGAAACTGGGTATACTAAGCAGACAAAAAAGATATATTACTGAGATTATCTTTTGCATGTGAAAAGGTATTTTCTTAAGTCTGTTTTTTTAAAAAAGATAAGGGTGTTCTTTATAGTGTCCGGGACGGAGGAATTACTTATGAGACAGGTAACTCCTTCGGTTTTTGGAATGTACCATAAGACAAATTAGACCTAAGGTACAATATAAACAACCTAAGGGCAGCAATTGCTGCCCTTAGGATAATTCAATTATTAATCGATTATTATCATCTTCTTAGATGCAGTGTGATCAGCAGTGCGTAATTCATAGAATAACGTACCTGCTTGAGGCAAATCAGATCGATTGACACCAATCTCATTATATCCTTCACTGAACTCTCCTTCATAAACTTTCAATAATCTACCTGTTACATCCATGATACTAAGTGTAGCAGCACCTGATTCTGGAAGATAGAAACTAATTACAGTTTCATCTTTGAATGGGTTAGGTATATTTTGATTCAATACGAACTCACTAGTAACCGGCTTAGCCTCAGTGATAATCAATTCTACATCCATCGCTGTTTCGTCCCCTTGATAAGCAACCGCTTTGAATTGCTCATAAGTTGCTACTTCAAATACATCATTCAGACTAGATGCATTTTCCAATGCTTCAAACTCTAGGCTGAATACAACATCTTTTTCTGATAAAGTAATATCATCTGCAGCAAACCAGGTTAAGATCAACTGTCCATCTTCAATAAGCGCCTCGCTAAATGTAAAGGTACCTCTTTGAGTATCTGAAGCTCCTACATATCGTAGTTGTTGTGGATTGAATTTCAAAATCCACTGGTAAGCCATCAATTCTTCAAATTGCTCCGCAGTTACATCTAATTGTACACTTTCTCCTTCTTTGATACTACGATCGCTGATCATAAACTTAAGGGTATTATCTGCTCGGTCAAGACTAGCAGATCCTCCCCCAGTAGTTAAGGCTGTAACATCAGCAGTAGATAATCCACCTAGATCACCTGTTTTGATTGCAATGAAATCATTATCCATTGAATCAGAGGTGATGTTTGGTAACTCAATATAGTTACGGAATCCAGGAACAAAGGCATTAGGATCGTTAGCTAACATCTGTTTCGCATCAACAAACTGCCATGACTCTGTTGGAGGAGTAGCTGTTGGATCGAAGAAACTAGCTAAGAATGCATTCAATAATACCGCATCGAAAGTTGTGATGTCTCCATTACCAGATACATCGGCTGCAATTTTCTTGTAAGCAGATCCTACATAAGGGTTACCTACTGTATGTCTCTGAATTAATCCAACATCAAGGATATCAATACCGTTTGGCCAGTTAATATCTTTTTGTGGTTCAATTCTAAACAAGTCTACTCCAGTAGTGGTCAATGAGTATAATCCATCAACTTCCGTAGTATCGGACTCATTACCTGGTCCAGTCAATGTAGTTTGGTCATCAAGTGTTACTTCAACCAGTGCAACTGGATCAGCGTTTTCTGTGTAAACTTGTCCAGAGAACACTAATTGTCCTATCTGGATAAATCCAGGAGAAGTTGAACACGGAACAAATGCAACATCATATAAAGTGTTACCAAATCCAAACACTACTTCCGGAGGAGTCGTACTTGAAACAGGGTTAATCATAATATCACTATTATCTCCAATATCTCCTGTTAACATCAAGTCGATATAGAACAATACGTCAGAAGTATCGAAAGTAAGCGGGATCAAATCTCCTGTCATTGGGTCTGAATTAGCTTGTGCCCAGGTAATCCCAATAGCATCGAATAATTGCATATAAGTCGTATCAATTGATCCAATACTATCCATTCCCATTACATCCGGAACAAAAGTCGTATCAATAGATGTAATCGTCGAATCTGTTAACACAGGCTCTCCAAAGATTACATTATTCAAAGCTGGATCAACTCCAGAGATACCAACAAACTCTCCAACATCTGCATCATCTAATTCTAATTCGAACTGGAATCCAACCAATGAAGTAAAGTCTTCTGCAGTAATCGGAATATTTACGATATCACCAGCACCACCTGAAAGATCAGAAGGAATGTCAAAACATGTTGGAGGTAAAATTACCGTTACCACCACAGTTGTATTAGAGGTATTACCGTTCTCATCCATAGCGGTCAGGGTGATATTATTCGAGCCTAAATCCGCGTCTGTAAATGTACTCTGAGAAATCGATAATGTAATATCTGTACAATCGTCAAAACTACCACCATCTACATCTTCAGGAGTAATAGAAACTGTATTACCATCACCAAGGGTTACTGTAATATTCTGTCCAATTACAGTCGGTCCATTATTCTCTTGTAAGTTAATTGTAGTTGTACAAGCAGAAGAGTTTCCTGCGTTATCTCTAACTGTTAAGGTTACTAGTGTTGAAGTTCCAACATCCTCACATCTCAAAGTATCAGGAGATACTGTAAAGTTGAATGTATTGAATGGACTTGGGCTAATAAAATCACAGTTATCAAAACTATTATTATTAATCGCAGTAGGATTAACAATTAAGATACCACTTGAAGGTAATCCAAGATTTAAACTTCCTGCACATGATGCAGTTGGAGCAACATCGTCAACTACCCAGAAACTTTCTGTCCAGAAACTTACATTTCCACATGGATCCTCTGCTCTGAAAGTTACAGAGTGAAAACCTCTAGGGTAATTACCACTAGCATCAGCGCCATTCGAATTCGCATAAACAGAAAAGTTAGTAATCGTAAGATTTGCAAATGCTGCACAATCATAGGCATCGCTCGGATCAATAGCTAAACTAACTGTTGCCGTACATGTTGTTGGGTCAGTACCAATAGTATCATTTGCTGGAATATTGCTTGAGAAAGTAATTCCTGTTGGTGCTTCTGTATCAACAACATCAACAACCTGTGTACCTACCACTTGATTATTATTATCATCAATAGCAGTCCAGGTTCGAGTCATGGTGTAGCTATAAGCATTACAAGAGTTTAAGTCACTTGACTGAGTACTGGAAACATTGAAAATTATATCTGTAATTCCACAAGCGTCTGTTGCCGTAACCGTATCCTGATCTGTACTCATTGGATCAGCAGTACAAGTTGTACATGTAAAATCAATCACTGGTGGTGAAAGCGTACTATCGCATTCAATAGTAGCATCAGCCGGTATATTAAATAATACAGGATCCGTATTATCAACTACCGTTACTTGTGAGAAACAAGCATCAGTAAGGCCTTGAGCATCACGAGCAGTAAGTTGTACAAAGTTGACTCCTACATCCGCGCAATCAAAATCTGTTCTATTCAAAAACAAAGTAAGACATGAGCTGTTATCTGAGCTACCATTATCCAGGTCACTTACAGAGATAGTTCCCGTGCCGTCTGTTCCAAGATTCAAGGTAAAGTTTTGACATTCCGCATCCGGAGTTTCACCATCTGTGATTGTAACCGTTGCAGTACAAGTTGAAGTAGCGGTACCATCAGTAGCTGCTAAGGTAATCGTATTACTTCCACCAAAAGTCAAATCGTTACAATCAAAAGTCAGAGATGAGAAAAAGTCAGTTCCGTTTTCAGAGATGGTCAAAGTAGGAGTCCCACAGTTATCAGTACTTCCTAAGTTAACATCTAATGCCGTAAGTGTCACTGTTCCAGGCGTAGCTGATCCGGTAGCACCTAGCGTCAAATTAATTGGATTTGGTTGACAGCCCGCAATTGGTGCTGAGCCATCATTAACGTTTACGGTAAAAGAAACTGTCGTCGAATTTCCAGAAGGATCAGTTGCAGTATAAGTTACGGTAGTAGTTCCAGAGAATGTATCTCCTGGGTTATTAGTGGATACTACAGTAGCACCACATACATCTGAAAAAGTTGGTGCAGTCCATGATACAGTAGCTGTACAGCCTCCACCAGATGCATTTACATTAATCGTTGAACCATCCGCTTGACCTCCAGTCTGTACAGGATCAGTTGTATCTTGTACGGTTACATCAAACGAAGTAGTTCTCGTATTTCCAACATTATCCGTTGCGGTTAAAGTTACAGTAGTTGTTCCGACGGGGAAATTTGCCCCCGAAGTATGTGTACCTGTAATATTTACAGGAGAACTACAATCAATAGCAGTAGCAGACCATGATGCTACACCTACACATCCTGTACTTGCCTCTATTGTCATATCCGAAGGAGCTGAAGTAAATTCTGGTCCTTCATTATCAAGCGCCGTTAGTGTAAACGAACAATCTTCACTATTTCCGCCTGCATCCGTATATCTGTAAATTACGGTCACCGGGCTATTAGCTACACTAAAAGAATCCATCTCCCCTAACATATCCGAACGAGATATAAATACCCCGGCAGCTCCGGTTACACCATCACCACAATCATCGAAAGTCGGAGTAGCCCACATAGCTCCAGCATTACATGTGGAACCTAAGCCATCATCTGGGATTTGAACAGCAATTGCAGAAGGGCAGGTATTAATCGTTGGAGCAACATTATCGTTTATAGTTGCCATAAACATTACAGTTGAATCATTTCCATTAACATCTGTCGAAGTCATAGAAATGGTAAAGTTACTTCCGTCACTTACACTTGTAATAGCTGATCCTGCTGCTGGAGACTGAGTAATACTCATCGCTCCAAAACCACAATTATCAGAAGTGATCACAAGTCCGGATAAATCCGGTACAACTGGCGCTGAACAATCTAAGGTACTCAAGTTGATCGTTTGATCAAGGATCGGCGTAAGTGCTGGTTTTTCTTGATCTAAAACCTCTACATAGAATACACAAATAGAATCGTTTCCGGCACCATCAATTGCGGTGTAGGTAACGGTATTCACACCAACAGGGAAATTTCCTGATGTACCTTCTGCACAAGTAAAAGAAAAATCGCTGATAATCGCAGGTGGACCGGTGCGTGTGATAACCAATTGATCCCCAGCTTCAACAACGATCTCTTGTGTTCCGTTATCTGTACCAGCGAAATTGATAAGTTCGGCAGTTGCTCCTCCATCAAGAGAAAACAAAAAAGCTCCGCCTCCAAACTTTACCCAATCAAATGATATCACTCCATTATAATCCGCAGGAATAGTAATCGACATTGAACTTCCTCCTGCTCCCGCTAGAGTAACAGAGTTTGGCGCATCTCCTGTTAATACATTTATAAGTGCCCAATTACTTACATCAAATTCTCCTGCAAATAAAGATACAGGTGTACAACCTACTCCTGGCGAGGCACTTGAATTTAGGGTAACTGGATTCATTGACTCATCCACTGCAGTTCCTGTAAAAGATCCAATCCCGCTACAGGCATCCGAAGCAGTAGGGCTTAAGAAACCTACTGTTGCAAAACAATTTCCTTCACCGGCAGCAGTTCTAATCGTATCTGTCCCCATCACTACAGATGCTGGAGGGCAGTTATTTATTATTGGTTGAGCATTGTCTTCTACAGTTACTGTAGCATTACAAGTGTTGGTATTTCCATTATTATCTTCTACTGTTAAGGTAACTAAATTACCACCAATATCCCCGCATCCAAAAGTAGTAGCGGGTACACTAACATTATCAATTCCACAAGCATCAGTGCTTCCGTTATTAATATTAACTGCATCAGCATTACTCAATGTGTAAGCCCCATTGACATCCAGAGATATTGTAATATCCTGACAGTTTGCTGTTGGAAGCGTATTATCCTGAACATCCACTGTAGCCATACAGGTGTCATCATTTCCACTTGGATCTGCTACTGTTAGGGTTACTGTATTGTTTCCAACATTAGCGCAAGTAAAAGAATTAGGCGAAACAGATACAGAAAAAACACTACAATTATCAGTACTTCCATTATTTATACTGGCTGCTGAAAGTGTTCCGTTACCAGAAGCATCTAAGACTACAACTGCATTCTGGCAAATTGCGTTAGGGTCCTCAGTATCTTGAATAGTCACTGTTGCCATACAATCATCCGTCAAACCATTATC